>JAFAFD010000202.1 GCA_023423675.1 Pseudomonadota bacterium
TGTGGATGAGGCCATCCTGGTGCACGCCGATGTCGACGAACGCACCGAAGGCGGCCACGTTGCTGACCACGCCTTCCAGCACCATGCCTTCGCGCAGATCCTTGATGTCCTCGACGCCCTCGGCGAAGCGCGCGGCCTTGAACTCCGGACGCGGATCGCGACCCGGCTTTTCCAGTTCCTTGAGGATGTCGCGCACGGTCGGCACGCCGAAGGTCGCGTCGGTGAACTGTTCGGCCTTCAGGCCTCGCAGGAAGCTGCCATCACCGATCAGCGCCTTGATCGGGCGTGCGGTGCTGGCGACGATGCGCTCGACCACCGGATAGGCTTCCGGGTGCACGGCCGAGGCATCCAGCGGCTGGTCGCCATCGGCGATGCGCAGGAAGCCGGCGCACTGCTCGAAGGTCTTCTCGCCCAGCCGCGCCACCTTCAGCAGGTCCTTGCGGCGCTTGAACGGGCCGTTGTCATCGCGGTGGCGCACGATGTTCTCGGCCACTGTCGACGACAGGCCGGACACGCGCGACAGCAGCGCGGCCGAGGCGGTGTTGACGTACACGCCGACGGCATTCACGCAGTCCTCCACGCGCGCATCCAGTGCCCGCGCCAGGCGGTACTGGTCCACGTCGTGCTGGTACTGGCCGACACCGATCGCCTTCGGTTCGATCTTCACCAGTTCGGCCAGCGGGTCCTGCAGGCGGCGGGCAATCGACACCGCGCCACGCAGTGACACATCCAGGCCCGGGAACTCCTTGGCGGCGAATTCGGACGCCGAGTACACCGAGGCACCGGCTTCGCTGACCACCACCTTCTGCAGCTTCGGGTTGCCGGCGGCCTTGATGGCCTCGCCGGCCAGCTTGTCGGTCTCGCGGCTGGCGGTGCCGTTGCCGATCGCGATCAGCTCCACGTTGTGCTTCGCACACAGCTGCTTGATCGTCTGCAGCGACTGGTCCCACTGCCGGCGCGGCTCGTGCGGGTAGATGGTCTCGGTCGCCACCAGCTTGCCGGTGGCATCGACCACGGCGATCTTGCAGCCGGTGCGGATGCCCGGGTCCAGGCCGAGCACGGTCTTCGGCCCGGCCGGTGCGGCCAGCAGCAGGTCCTTGAGGTTGTCGCCGAACACGGCGATCGCGTCGGCCTCGGCCTTCTCGCGCGCCTGGTTGAACAGGTCCAGCAGCAGGTGCGTGTGCAGCTTGGCGCGCCAAGTCAGGCGGCAGGCATCAAGCAGCCAGCGGTCGGCGGCGCGGCCCTGGTCGGCGATGCCGGCCTTGCGCGCCACGCGTCCTTCGGCGTACTGGTGGCCGGCCTCGGCATCGCTGCCCGGGTCCAGCTCCAGGAACAGGATCTCTTCGCGGCGCGCACGGAACAGCGCCAGCAGGCGGTGCGAAGGAATCTTCGCCAGCGATTCGGCGTGTTCGAAATAATCGCGGTACTTGGCGCCTTCGTTTTCCTTGCCCTCGGCCACGCGGGCGCGGATCACGCCGGTCTCGCCCAGCCAGGTGCGCAGTTCACCGACCAGCGCGGCGTCTTCGCCCCAGCGCTCCATCAGGATCGCGCGGGCACCCTCCAGCGCGGCCTTGGTATCGGCCACGCCCTTGTCGGTGTCAACAAAGGTGGCGGCGAACACCTGCGGATCCCGGGTCGGGTCGCCCAGCAGGCCATCGGCCAGCGGCTCCAGCCCGGCCTCGCGGGCGATCTGCGCGCGGGTGCGGCGCTTGGGCTTGTACGGCAGGTACAGATCTTCCAGGCGGCTCTTGGTATCGGCGGCGAGGATGTCGTTGCGCAGTTCGTCGCTCAGCTTGCCCTGTTCGCCGATGCTGGCCAGCACGGCGGCGCGGCGGTCTTCCAGCTCGCGCAGGTAGGTCAGGCGGGTTTCCAGGTTGCGCAGCTGGGTGTCGTCCAGGCCACCGGTCACTTCCTTGCGGTAGCGGGCGATGAACGGAACGCTGGCGCCCTCGTCGAGCAGGCCGACGGCGGCACGTACCTGGGCGGACTGGGCACCGATCTCGTCGGCGATGGTCTGGGCGATCTGCTGGGCGAGCGCGCTCTGGGCGTTCTTGGCGTCGTGCATTGCTTCAGGTCTGGGCCGCATTACGGGAAGGCGCCATTCTGGCAACCCACGACCAAGCGGGACAAGGCGTTGACAGGGGGCGGGATTCAGCCTCCGGCGGCCGGTCGGGACGCCGGCATCCTGGCGAGGGGGGCTGGGATGCCGACGCGGGCGCGCGATGGTGGGCGCGCCCTGCCGCGTGTTACGGGGTCAACGGTAGTGGCGGGCGGCGCGCTGCATGACGATGTCGTCGCGCAGGCTTTCCAGGGCCATCAACCGGACCTTGCCGACACCCTGCAGTTCCATGAACCGCTCGGTGTAGAACTCCGGCCCCAGCGCGGTGTCGGCGCGGGATTTGCTGAAGCCGTAGGGCACCACGCCCTTCTCGCCATCCTTGCTACCACCGACATAGAGAACAATTGCCATGTGATGTCTTCCTCCAGATTGCTACTGCGTACTGCACACGATGAGCGGTACTTGCGAGCTCATCGGGATAGAGCTTACCGCGATCAAGCTGACTGGAACGTCACGAAGGCTAATGACGATCGGTTGCATGCAGATGACTGCCCGATCACTGCAGAACGCTTACGGATCCTTAACTTCCAGCTAACAAACGGGGGGGTTTCCAGCCAACGGCGCAGCCCCTCGTGGGTGGCGGGGGGGGTTG
>JAFAFD010000237.1 GCA_023423675.1 Pseudomonadota bacterium
TGCGCAGCGGAACCTGATGGCATTCGCCTGGCTTGGCCTGGCGCTACCACAGCTGCGTCGATCCCTTCACTACCGCCGCAATGATGATCGGTAGCGCCGGGCCATGCCCGGCGAGCGCAGCGGCACCTGATGGCATTCGCCAGGCATGGCCTGGCGCTACCACAGCTGCGTCGATCCCTTCACTACCGCCGCAATGATGATCGGTAGCGCCGGGCCATCCCGGCGAGCGCAGCGGCACCCGGAGGCCTTCGCCAGGCATGGCCTGGCGCTACCAAGGCTGCGTGGATCCCTTCGCTACCGACGCAAGGACGACTGGTAGCGCCGGGCCACGCACGGCGAGCGCAACGGCCCCTGATGACATCCGCCAGGCATGGCTGGCGCTACGTTCACGATGCGCTGGCCGCCGCCCCGCCGTGCCTGCACCTGCACACGGCCCTCACACCGCCCCCGTCCAGCCGGCGCTATGCTCCGCCGGCGCGGGAGGCTGCCGCCCCACACGCAGATCAGCGGTTTCAGCGTACCCCAACGAGGATTCCATGATGGCCAAGCTCTTCCCGCATTACGGGCTGCTGGCGTTGTGCAGCCTTGCCCTCCCTGTCGCTGCCGTGGCCCAGGACGCGTCGATCGGCTTCGGCCAGGACACCACCACCACGCAATCGTCCAGCAGCAGCTCGCAGACCACCGTCACCACCCAGTCGGACACCGGCACCGGCCAGGACGGCAGCGACCAGGCGCAGGGCGATTCCGACTTCGGCAACATGGGGTCGATGACCACCGAGACCACGACCACCGGCAGTTCGCATTCGGAATCACGCAGCCACGGCTCCGACGTCGAAGTGGATATCGGCCGCGCCGACAACCGCGGTGATGACTGGGGCCATGGCCGCCACCGGGGTGGCCCCCCGATCGACGACAGCGATCTGTTCGGCGACTGGACGCTGGGCCAGGAGAACGGCAGCAGCTGCACCATCACCCTGAAGGACAGCCAGTGGTTCGGCGGCTACGGCGCATGGGTGCCGGCTGGCTGCCCCGATGGCTTCTTCTCGGTCAACCGCTGGCTGCTGTCCGGCAATCAGCTGCTGCTGACCGACACCAACAACCAGGTGATCGGCCGCTTCCGCCCGAGCGGTGGCGGACGCTGGTCGGGCCGCCGCGAGTCTGACGGCACCCGCATCTACCTCAACCCGCGGCAGCGCTGAGCGGACCGTATACGCGGCACGGACACCCCCCATCGCACCATGGGGTGTCCGTTCCACCTGCCCCCTGACATGGCCGCTCCCACAGGCTCACGCCTGGTCGTCTACGCCGCACTGTTCGGCAACCTTGCCATCGCCATCGCCAAGTTCGTCGCCGCCGGCATCTCCGGCAGTTCGGCCATGCTGAGCGAAGGCGTGCACTCGCTGGTCGATACGCTCAACGAAGTCCTGTTGCTGTACGGCCTGCACCGTGCCGAGAAGTCGCCCGACACGCTGCATCCGTTCGGCTATGGGCGTGAGCTGTACTTCTGGAGCTTCATCGTCGCCCTGCTGGTGTTCGCCGCCGGCGCCGGTGTATCGGCCTACGAAGGCATCCAGCACATCCGCCATCCGCAGCCGGCCACGAACCATGCCCTCAGCTACACGGTGCTGGGCGTATCGCTGCTGTTCGAGGGCAGCTCGTGGTACATCGCCCTGCGCGAATTCCGCCGCAGCAAGGGGTCGATGGGCTACTTCGAGGCCTTCCGGCGCAGCAAGGATCCGTCCACCTTCACCGTCCTGCTGGAAGACAGCGCGGCGCTGCTCGGCCTGGGCTTCGCGCTCGCCGGACTGCTCGCTGCGCAGCTGTTGGACATGCCCGTGCTCGACGGGGTGGCCTCGCTGTGCATCGCCGCCGTGCTCGCGGTGACCGCCTTCCTGCTGGCCCGCGAAACCAAGGGCCTGCTGGTGGGTGAACCGGCGCACCCGGCGGTGGCACAGCGGATCATGGCGGTGGCGGTGACCGATCCCGACCTGCAGCGTGCCAATGGCGTGACCACCATGCAGATGGGCCCGGAACAGGTGGTGGCCATGCTCAGTGCCGAGTTCGAGGATGACCGCCGGACACCGCAGATCGAAGCCTGCATCACCCGTATCGAGACGGCTGTCAAGGACGAATTTCCCGAACTGGTGGCACTGTTCGTCAAACCGCAGACCCCGGAAGTCTTCGCAGCACGGCAGGCCGCCTTGAAGAAACACACCTGAGACGCCCTCGGCCGACCTCACGCGGGCATCACCCGGGAACGCGGAATGCTAACAATTACCCCACTAGCGTGGGGCCTGCCCCGCCCTTCCCTGCAGAAGCCAGCGCGCCAGTTATGGATGAAGCTTTCCGACTTTGCGAGATCGACCGCCTGGGAGTGCTCGACACTCCGTCCGAACCCGTCTTCGATGCGATCGTCGCCGCCGCCCAGGCTGCCACCGGCATGCCGATGGGGCTGATTTCCATCGTTGCCGAGCACCGGCAATGGTTCAAGGCCAACATCGGCCTGCCGGACACCAGCGAAACGCCGCGCGATATCTCCTTCTGCACGCACGCCATCGAGCGCGATGCACTGATGGAGATCCCCGACGCGCGCCAGGATCCGCTGTTCGCCAGCAACCCGCTGGTCACGGGCGGGCCGCGCATTCGCCATTACGCCGGCATCCCGCTCAGTAGCGCGCAGGGCGCACGCATCGGAACCCTGTGTCTGTTCGATACGATGCCCGGCGTCCTTTCGCCCTCGCAGCGCGAACTGATGGTGCACCTTGGCCGGGTCACTACCCAGGTACTGGAACAGCGCGCCACGCTGCTGCAGAAAGTCGACCAGGCGCAGCACCTGCACAGCGACCTCAAGCGCAGCGAGGATTTCCTCGAACGCACCAACACCGCGGCCAAGGTCGGTGGCTGGGAACTGGACCTGACCAGCAACGAGGTGCGCTGGACCCGTGAAACCAAGCAGATCCATGGCGTGCGCGCCAACTACCAGCCGACCCTGGACAGCGCCCTCTCGTTCTACCGCGAGGACAGCCGCGCCATCATCCGGGCCTCGGTGCAGCGCTGCATCGACGCCGGCACGCCGTGGGAAGTGCAGCTGCCGATGTCCACCGCCGACGGCCGCGCGATCTGGACGCGCGTGGTCGGCAGCCGCCAGCAGGTCGAGGGGCGGCCACGCCTGGTCGGGGCCATCCAGGACATCACCGAGGAACGCGCCGTGCTGGACGCACTGGAGGCCAGCGAAGTGCGCTACCGCCGCCTGTTCCACTACAGCCTGGGCCTGATCTGCACGCACACCCTCGACGGGACAGTCACCTCGGTGAACCCGGCCGCTGTGCAGTCGCTGGGGTTCCCCGAGAGCCAGATGGTCGGCCGCAGCCTCTGCGACCTGATGCCTGCGGACAAGCGCGACGCCTTCAAGGCCTACCTGGCGCGGATCGAGAGCAACCACACCGATGCCGGCGTGATCGAGCTGATCGCCGCCGATGGCAGCCGCCGCTACTGGGCCTACAACAACGTCCTCGACAGCGAGGCACACCCACCCTTCGTGCTCGGCCACGCGCAGGATGTCACCGCGTTGCGACAGCAGGAAGAGCGTCTGCGCGAACTGTCCCAGCGCGACCCGTTGACCCTGTGCCACAACCGCCGCTACCTGCACCGGCTGGAACAGCTGGAGACCGAATCCTGGGCCTGCGTGGTGTTCGACCTGGACCACTTCAAGCAGGTCAATGACACCCAGGGCCATCGTCGCGGCGATGCCATCCTCGTCGAGTTCGCGGCCTTCCTGCGCTCGCCGCTAGGTGCCGGGGAAAGCGAAGTCAGGCTGGGCGGCGATGAATTCATGGTGGTGCTGATCCAGCCGGCCCGCGAGCGCCTGCAGGCGCTGCTGGACTGGTACGAGCAGAACGCCGGACTCGCCCCGATCGCGTTCTCCATGGGCGCGGCCACGCATGCCCGTGGCGAGCTGGTCGCCGACACCATCCATCGCGCCGACAACGGCCTGTACAGCACCCGCGAGCGGGTCCGCCGGGTCCAGCGCGAAGATGACGCCGTGATGCCGGGGACGTCCGCGTCCACATCCGATTGAGCCTTCCATCACGCCCGGCAGCCAGCGCTGCGGGCACCCTGTCAGAAGGTTCTACGGAGACAGTGCCAAGCCGAATACCGGTCGTTTTTTCGTATTGGCTCTCGATGCAGACAGGGACCCGGCAGGCGCCATCGCGCAGGTCCGTTCGATGGCACTGCGCTGCGAAGCCTGCGGTGAGGTCACCCGCACCGATGGTGCACAGATCGCGCGTTTGGATGGCGGCACCATCCTCGCCTGCACCCATTGCGGCGCGACCCAGGCCGTGGCCAATGCGCGGCTGGAGGAGTGCGATCACGTAATGGCCGTCACCTCGCCGGCCATCGCCGCTACAGGAGGGTTGCCGCTGCCAGGGCGAGGACGTGGCTGACCGTGGTGGCGCCGCTCAGGCGCCGCTGCCTGGCCCGTGCAGGAAGTCGTCCACGCGCTGCAGTTCGTCGTCCAGCGCCGCGCGGAACGCCGCCTCGCGCGGCGCCTTGCCAGTGACGTAACCCAACGCCGGCTGCAGGCGGCCTTCGGGCACGGTGATGTTGGCCCAGCCGATGATCTGGTCGCGCCACAGCAGCGGCAGTGCGTAGTAACCGAAGCGGCGCTTCGCTGCGGGCGTATAGGCCTCGAACTTGTAGGTCCAGCCCCAGAGCAGTTGGAAGCGGCGACGATCCCATGCCACCGGATCGAATGGGGCCAGCAGGCGAACCTGCTCGTCCACGGCGAAGCGCCGCGAGCGCGGATTCTCTCCCGCCGGCCAGTACCAGGTCGTCCCGTCGACAACGGCGCTGGCCAGCGTGTGCCGGGCGTCGCGCAGCGCCTGCTGCAGCGGTGCCGCCAGGTGCGGCGCGCCATAGCCAAGCAGGCGCACCAGGTAGGTCAGGCTGGCGGCCGGTAGGGGCGCGTACTTGCGCACCACCAGGTCGACCAGCGCGGCGGCACGCTGCGCCTGCGCGGCCGCGCCGGTGTCTGCCTGCGGGTGGTCGGCCACGCTGTAGATGCGTGTTCCGCTGTCGCGCCGCTGCACGCGCAGCATGCCGCGGTAGTGCATGCCATCGAGCAGATGGGTGCTGGCGTTGCTGGTGCCGCCCCAGTAGTTGGTCACCCGGCCATGCGCGAAGGCCTGGTCCACCTCGCGGGGATGCACGCTGCCACGTGCCTGCACGAATTCGAGCACCTCGGCCGCCTTGCGGCGGGTCGCCGCATCCCAGACCCGCGATGAGACCCGCGGGTGCATCAGCGCCAGCAGTTCGCGCGGCAGAAAGCCATAGTTGACCAGGCAGTCTTCTTCCACCGGCAGGCGCGCGTAGCGTCGTTCCAGATCACCGGCCCGATAGCCCTTGACCCTATGGCGCAGGGTCAGATCCTGGGCGCGGGCCGGTGCCCGGATGGGATCGGCCTGCACGAACCCGAGGCGACGGATGGCCGCCAGCAGGGTCGTCGGCCTAAACAGCGTGCGCGCTACGGCGTAACGGCGCAGATCATCGAGGGTCGGCGTGGCGGGCATGCCCTATTGTCGGCCATCGCTCAGCGGCCGGCCACCATCGCATAGCCTGCCAGCACCGCCAGATGGCCCACGTAGTAGAGGTAGAACGACCAGCGCCAGCGCGGCACCCGCCACGGCACCCGGGCCAATGCGCACAGCAGCGGCACCGCCAGCAGCGCCCAGCCGTTGCCATTGGTCCAGCACAGCGCGGCCAAGGCCGGCAGCGGCAGCCACCACAGCCGGTTGCGGAACGCGATCCAGCCCAGCACCACCAGCGCCACGCCCGCCCACTGGTAGTCGACCAGCATCGGCAGCACGCCGCCCGCCAGCAGTATCAGCCAGGCCCGGCCCTGCTCCAGCGCGAGCACGGCCAGCGCCGCAACGGCGAAGGTCAGCAGGATGTTCAATGGAAGCGGCTGCCCGAAGGCCAGCAGATGCAGCGGCTGGGCGATCGCGCCCCAGAGCAGCAGGCGCCGGATCGATTTGCCGAGGTCAGCGCCGGGCTGGGCCAGGTTGCAGGCCATCACCAGGGCGAACAGCGGAAACGCGACGCGCCCCAGCTCGCTGACAACCGGCACATAGCCACCGAACACAACCTTGGCGACGTGGTCGCCGGTCATCAGCAGCAGCGCGATCCACTTCAGCAGCTCGCGTCCGCCACTGCTGAGCGTATACGGCACTGCGGCCTGCTTCGCTGCATCCTGCTGGTCCATGCCGTTCCTGGAGTGATGGTGGCCTGCGCGCGCGGCCGTTCCTGTACGCCGAGGATACTGGAACCACGCGCGATGCGACGCCGTCCGACCGGCACCGCTATGCTTGTCGTTCCTGCTCGTGAGACACCGCCATGCGTACGCTCTTTCCGCCGATCACGCCTTACCGCGAGCACCGCCTTGCCGTGGATGCGCTGCATACGCTGCATATCGAGGAATGCGGCAACCCGGAGGGCATCCCCGCCGTGTTCCTGCATGGTGGCCCCGGGGCCGGCGTCTCGCCCACACATCGCCGCTTCTTCGACCCGGCGCGCTACCGCATCGTACTGATCGACCAGCGCGGCTGCGGCCGTTCCACGCCGTTCGGCGAACTGCGTGACAACACCACCGCGCACCTGGTCGAGGACATCGAGCGGGTGCGTGAGCACCTCGGCATTGAACGCTGGCTGGTGTTCGGCGGCTCCTGGGGCTCCACGCTGGCGCTGGCCTACGCACAGGCCCACCCCGAGCGCGCGACCGGCGTGATCGTGCGCGGTGTGTATCTGGGCCGCGCCGAGGAGAACGCCTGGTTCGCCGAGGCGGACGGCGGCGCCCGCTGGATCTTCCCGGAACGCTGGGCGCGCTACGAGGCGCATATTCCGGAGGACGAGCGTGGCAACCTGATTGCCGCGTACTGGAAGCGGCTGGACAGTGCCGACCCTGCCACGCGCATTGCCGCGGGCCTCGCCTGGCTGGGGTGGGAAGACCACGCCGCCACGCTGGTGCACAATGTCGATGCGGTCTCCGATGCCGATCCGCTGGATACGCTGGCCAAGGCCCGCATCGAGGCGCACTACTTCCGCCACAACGCATTTCTCGAGCACGGGCAGCTGCTGCGCGACGTCGATCGCATCCGCCATCTGCCCGCGGTGATCGTGCAGGGGCGCTACGACATCATCTGCCCGGCCCGCAGCGCCTGGGACCTGTCCTGCGCCTGGCCGGAAGCCCGGCTGGAGATGGTGCTGTCCGGGCACAGCGCGACCGAGCCGGCCACCACCGACGCGCTGATCCGCGCGACCGACGCCTTCGCTGATGGTTCCGCACATCCGTAGATCCACGCCACGCGTGGATGGCGTTCGCCACGCATCGCGCGAAAGGCAGCCGAGCATGGCTCGGCTCTACAGGACGGGCGACCGACGCGTTCGCGAGCGGTTGGTAGATCCACGCCACGCGTGGATGCCGTTCGCCACGCATCGCGCGCGCCCTATACGAACGTATATCCGCGCTTACCCACGGGCATCTAGGCCCGGCGCGGCCGCGCGCGGACAATAGCGCCACCGGCCCACACAGGCCCCACCGATGGAGACGCTGATGGACCCCGACCCTGCCGGGCGCACCGCGCCCCCGAGTACCGCCGCTTGTTCCCTGCTGGCGCCCATCGCTGGTCCCTGTCCGCACGCGTGATGGGGGCCCCGGGCGTCGCCTGCCCGGAGTTTCCCCATGTCCTACAAGATCCTCTACATCAGCCTGCGCCGCCTGATCGGTGAGCGCGATGTCGCCGGCCTGCGCAGCCGCCTGCTGCAGCACGGCCCGGTGCTGTTCGCCCATGCGCTGGCGCTCGGCTCGCCGCGGGTCGTCGCCGACGCGCTGTCGCTGCTGCCGATCAGCGAGCGCATCACCGTGCTGCGCCACCTGCCCCACCCTCTGCGCGATGCCATGAAGCCGCTGTGCATCGGCGGCAGCCAGCGCCTGCACCTGCAGCCGTGGTCGCCGTCCGTGCTGGCCCTGCGCCGCGCCTGATTCACGCCACTCCGCGACCCGGCAGCCCGGGTCGGCACTTCCGAGGATGACCCCATGAGCCTGCTCAACGCCTGGTTCAACGCCTTCCTGCGCAGCCGCCGCGCAGGAAGCCTGTTCCGCCGCCGCGCCTTGCCCGAGGCCGGCTTTGGCCGTGGTGCCGCCCAGGCCGCGCCTTCCGCACTCACCGATGGCCTGCTGACCCTGGCCCGACTCGACGATGCCGGCCTGCTGGCCGCGCTCGATTCGCACAGCGATGGCCTCAGCCCGCAGGAGGCCACCGAGCGCCTGGCCCGTCTCGGCCCCAATGAAGTCGATCACGAAAAGCCGCTGCCGTGGTGGCGCCATCTGTGGCAGTGCTACCGCAATCCGTTCAACCTGCTGCTCAGCGTGCTGGCGGCCGTGTCCTGGTTGACCGAGGACGCCAAGGCCACGGTGGTGATCGCTGCGATGGTGGTGCTCTCCACCCTCATCCGCTTCGTCCAGGAGGGTCGCTCCAACCGCGCCGCCGAGCGGCTGAAGGCGCTGGTCGGCAACACCTCCCGGGTCCTGCGCCGCAGCGCGGGCACCGAGGCGGCGGAACTGGCCGACCAGTACTTCGGCGCGCATCTGCACAGCAGGCGTCCCTCGCGCCTGCTTGACCTGCCGATCCGTGCGCTGGTGCCGGGCGACCACATCGTGCTCTCGGCCGGCGACATGATTCCGGCCGACTGCCGCGTGCTGAGCGCCAAGGACCTGTTCGTGGCCCAGGCCGCGATGACCGGCGAGTCGCTGCCGGTGGAGAAATTCGCCAGCCCGGGCGACGCCGAGGCCGGGCTGATGGAACAGGCCAACCTGCTGTTCATGGGCACGAATGTGGTGTCGGGCACGGCCACGGCGGTGGTGCTGGCCACCGGCAACCGCACCTACTTCGGCACGCTGGCCCAGCGCAGCACCGCCACCGAGCGCGCGCCGACCGCGTTCCAGGCCGGGGTCAACAGTGTCAGCTGGCTGCTGATCCGCTTCGCCCTGGTGATGGTGCCGTTCGTGCTGCTCATCAACGGCTGGACCAAGGGCGACTGGACCGAAGCCTTCCTGTTCGCGCTGTCGGTGGCGGTCGGGTTGACCCCGGAAATGCTGCCGATGATCGTCACCTCCACCCTCGCGAAGGGCGCGGTGCTGCTGTCGCGGCAGCGGGTGATCGTCAAGCGCCTGGACGCGATCCAGAACTTCGGCGCGATGGAGGTGCTGTGCACCGACAAGACCGGCACCCTCACCCAGGACCGCATCGCGCTGGAACGCCACACCGATGTGTTCGGCCAGGACTCGGAGGACGTGCTGAAGTTCGCCTACCTCAACAGCCACTTCCAGACCGGGCTGATCAACCTGCTCGACCGTGCCGTGCTCGAGCACGTGGAGCTGCAGAGCTCGCTGCGCCTGTCGCAGGACTACCGCAAGGTCGACGAGATTCCGTTCGACTTCCAGCGCCGCCGCATGTCGGTGGTGGTGGCCGAGCGCGAGGACCACCACGAGCTGATCTGCAAGGGCGCGGTGGAAGAGATGCTGGCGGTGTGCAGCACCGTGCGCGAGGGCGACATCGACCAGCCGCTGGATGCGGCACGGCTGGCACGGGTACGGCAGACCACCGAGGAACTGAACGAACAGGGCCTGCGCGTGGTGGCCGTGGCGATGAAGGAGACCGCGGCCAGCCAGTCGGTGTATTCGCAGGCCGATGAGTGCGGCCTGACACTGGTCGGCTACGTGGCCTTCCTCGACCCGCCCAAGGAATCGACCGCACAGGCCCTGCAGGCGCTGGCTGCGCATGGGGTGGAGGTCAAGGTCTTCACCGGCGACAACGAACTGGTCACCGCCCGCGTCTGCGCCCAGGTCGGTCTGGAGGTCGATGCCATCGTGACCGGGCCGCAGATCGAACGCATGGACGATGCGGCGCTTGCGCATGCCCTGCAGCAGCACCGGGTGTTCGCCCGCCTGACGCCGCTGCACAAGGAGCGGCTGGTGCGCTGCCTGCGCGCGCAGGGCAAGGTGGTCGGCTTCCTCGGCGATGGCATCAACGATGCCCCCGCCCTGCGCGCGGCCGACATCGGCATCAGCGTGGACAGCGCGGTGGACATCGCCAAGGAAGCGGCCGACATCATCCTGCTGGAGAAGAGCCTGATGGTGCTGGAGGACGGCGTCATCCAGGGCCGGCGCACGTTCTGCAACATGCTCAAGTACATCCGCATGACCGCCAGCTCCAACTTCGGCAACGTATTCTCGGTGCTGGTCGCTTCGGCGTTCCTGCCGTTCCTGCCGATGCTGCCGCTGCAGCTGCTGGTGCAGAACCTGCTGTACGACGTCTCGCAGATCGCGATCCCGTTCGACAACGTGGACGAGGAACTGGTGCGCCAGCCGTTGAAGTGGAATCCGGCCGACATCGGCCGCTTCATGATGTTCTTCGGGCCGATCAGCTCGATCTTCGACCTCTGCTGTTTCGCGCTGATGTGGCATGTGTTCGACGCGCGCACGGTGGCCGACCAGAGCCTGTTCCAGTCCGGCTGGTTCGTGGTCGGCCTGCTCACCCAGACCCTGATCGTGCACATGATCCGCACGCCCAAGGTGCCGTTCCTGCAGAGCATCGCCGCGCCGGCCCTGCTGCTGATGACCGCGGCGATCATGGCCATCGGCGTGCTGCTGCCGATGAGCCCGCTGGCGGGCTACTTCAAGCTGCAGGCCCTGCCGTTGGGTTACTGGCCGTTCCTGGTGGCGATCCTGTTCGGCTATGCGGTGCTGACCACGGCAATGAAGCGGCTCTACATCCGCCGCTACGGGTGGCAGTGATGCTGGGCCTGCAGGTGAACCTGCCGCCGTTCGACGCGGGCGCCACGCTCGGCTCGCTGCTGAGCCTGACCGTGGCCTTCGTGCTCGGCGCGGCGATCGGGCTGGAGCGGCAGCTGCGCCAGCGCACCGCCGGACTGCGCACCAACACGCTGGTGGCGGTGGGTGCGGCGGTGTTCGTCGATCTGGCGGTGCGCTTCCACGATCTGTACGGCGGCCCGCCCTCGCCGCTGCACGTGGTCGCCTACGTGATCTCCGGCGTCGGTTTCCTCGGCGCCGGCGCGATCATGAAGGATGGTGCGCAGGTTTCGGGCCTGAACACCGCGGCCACGCTGTGGGGGTCGGCAGCCGTCGGTGCCTGTGCCGGCGTCAAGCTGCTGCCGGAAGCGGTGATGGCGGCGGTGTTCGTGCTGGCCGCCAACACCCTGCTGCGGCCGGTGGTCAACCGCATCCAGCGGCAGCCGCTGGCGCAGGGTTTCAGCGAGGCGACGTACGCGATCAATGTGGTCTGCCAGCGTGAACAGCAGGCCGAGGTGCTGGACCGGCTGCTGTTGCTGCTCGAACAGGCGCAGTACCCGGTGCGCGCGGTGGACCAGCGGCCATTCGGCGAACGCGACGTGGAGATCGAGGCGGTGCTGTATGCCACCTCGGTCGACGCCGCGGAACTGGATGCGGTGCTGGAGCACCTGGCCGGCACGCCGGGCGTGTTGCAGGGGTTCTGGAATGCCAGCCTCGAAGAATGATCCACCCCGGTACTGCCGGCATGTTCGCACCCCGGTAGTGCCGGCCGCTGGCCGGCATTGCCCACCAAGGTGGGCATCTACCAGACCCGCCGCTTATCATCCCCCCACCACCCGCCAGGGAGCTGTTCCCGATGCCGTCGCTGTCGCCCCGCCGCCCGCTGGCGCTGCTCGCCCTGATCGTGGTGATGGCGGCGATCTTCCTGCTCGACACCGTCACCGACTATGCCGTGGCCGCCGCCTGCTTCTACGCAGCGGTCATCCTCGCCGCCTCGCGGTTGATGGCCCCGCGCGGCCTGCTCATCCTGGCGGCCGCCTGCATCGCGCTCACCGGCCTGAGCTTCTTTCTCACCCGTTTCGGCACCTACCGTATCGGCCTGGTCAACTCGACCATCGGCATGCTGGTCATCGGCATCACCACCTGGCTGGTGCTGAAGATGGAAGCGGCCAAGGCAGCCGTGCAGGACGCCCAGGCGCGCCTGCTACGGGTGGCCCGCGCCTCCACGGTGGGCGAACTGACCACCTCCATCGCCCATGAAGTGAACCAGCCTCTGGCCGCCATCGCCAGCAGCGCCGAGGCCAGCCAGCGCTGGTTGGCGCAATCGCCCCCCAACGTCGACAAGGCGCTGCAGGCCATCGCCCGCATCCTGTCCGATGCGCACCGCGCAAGTGACGTGATTGCCCGGATCCGAGGCCTGACCCAGGGCGCTGCGCCCGAACGCCGCGCCTTCGACCTGAACCAGGCCGTGCAGGACATGCTGGCCCTGTCACGCAATGAACTGGACCAGCACCAGGTGGATGTGGCGCTGCTGCTTGATGCCGACCTGCCGCCGGTGTTCGCCGATCCCGTGCAGGTGCAGCAGGTGATCGGCAACCTGCTGCTGAACGCGCTTGATGCGATGGCCCTGCTGCCGCCTGCCGAGCGCCGCGTTGCGCTGGCGACGGCGCGCGATGGCCACGGCCAGGTCAGCCTGAGCGTGCGCGACCGTGGCGTCGGCCTGCCCAGCGAGCAGCCGGACCGCGTCTTCGATGCGTTCTGGACCACCAAGGACCATGGCCTCGGCCTGGGCCTCAGCCTGAGCCGTTCGATGATCGAGGCCAATGGTGGCCACATCCGTGCCGAGCGTCCGGCCGGCGGCGGCGCCTGTTTCGTGTTCGAGCTTCCGGCTGCCGGCAAGGATGACCATGCGTAAGCCACTGACACCGCCGGCCGAGCTGGCGCCCATCGTCTACGTCGTCGACGACGACGCGTCCGTGCGCGCGGCACTGGAGGACCTGCTGGCCTCGATGGGGCTGCAGGTGCGCGCCTTCGCCTCCACCCAGGCCTTCCTCGACCACCCGCGCGACGATGCCCCGGCCTGCCTGGTGCTGGATGTGCGCATGCCCGGCCAGAGCGGCCTGGATTTCCACCGCAGCATGGCGGACCTGGGCCTGCAGCTGCCGGTGGTGTTCATTACCGGCCACGGCGACATCGCCATGGGCGTCAACGCGATCAAGGCCGGAGCCATCGAGTTCCTGACCAAGCCCTTCCGCGACCAGGAGCTGCTCGACGCGATCCACAAGGGCATCGCCCTGGACCGCGAGCGCCGCCGCGAGGGCGAGGCGCTGGGCGAGCTGCAGTCGCGGTGGCACACCCTCAGCGTGGGCGAACGCGAGGTGGTCGACGGCGTGGTACGCGGCCGGCTCAACAAGCAGATCGCCGCCGATCTGGGCGTCAGCGAGATCACGGTGAAGGTCCGGCGTGCGCAGGTGATGCGCAAGATGGAGGCGCGCACCCTGGTCGACCTGGTGCGCATGTACGACCGCCTGCAGGCCGCTGCCCCATGAACGGGGCACGCCGCTGACGCTTGTAGCGTCCAGCCATGCTCGACCGTTGATCCTCTGTAGAGTCGAGCCATGCTCGACCGTTGATCGTCTGTAGAGTCGAGCCATGCTCGACTGCTTTTGCTTATCGCAGCCATAAAAAATACGCGCAACGCGGCAACAGCCGCCCGTGATAGCGTCGTTGCACCTTCACCCGCGACCTTTCCGCATGCGCCTGCTGCCTCTTGCCCTCGCCTTTGCCACCTGCCTGCCGCTGGCTGCCCATGCCGCCGAACCGGTGCTGCCGCAGCTGAAGGCCTACACCGTTGATCCCTCCTGGCTGCAGCCGATCGCCCCGCTGCAGATTGCCGACCACACCTGGCAGATCGGTACTGCCAACCTCACCTCGCTGCTGGTGCAGACCCCGCAGGGGGCGGTACTGCTGGACGGCGGCATGCCACAGATGGCCGATCACCTGCTGCACAACCTGCAGCTGCGCGGCGTGGCCCCGGCCGACCTGCGCGTGATCCTGCTCAGCCATGCCCATGCCGACCATGCCGGGTCGGTGGCCGAGCTCAAGCGCCGCACTGGTGCGCGCATAGTGGCCAATGCGGAATCGGCGGTGCTGCTGGCCCGTGGTGGCAGTGATGACCTGCACTTCGGCGATCGTTTCGCCTTCCCGCCGGCCCAGGTCGATCGCATCATCATGGATGGCGAGACCGTCGACGTCGGCGGCGTGCGCTTCACCGCGCATTTCGTGCCGGGCCACACCCCGGGCAGCACGGCCTGGACCTGGACCGATACCCGTAACGGCAAGCCGGTGCGCATCGCCTACGCCGACAGCCTGGGTGCGCCGGGCTACACGTTAAAGGACAACCCGCGTTACCCGCATCTGGTCGAGGACTTCCGCCGCAGTTTCGCCACCGTGCGCGCCCTGCCCTGCGACGTGCTGCTGACCCCGCACCCGGGAGCCAGTGACTGGGACTATGCGGCGGGGGCTGCGGCCGGCGCCAAGGCGGTGACCTGCGGTGCGTATGCGGATGCCGCGCAGCAGAAGCTCGACGCAGCCCTGGCCCGGTAGAGTCGAGCTTGCTCGACTGTTCTGGCGCAGCCGAGCATGGCTCGGCTCTTGTGTCTTGGAACGGTGCCCTGATCAGGCACAATTC
>JAFAFD010000254.1 GCA_023423675.1 Pseudomonadota bacterium
AGCACCTGCAGGAAGCCGCTGCTGGACTTGGCCACGTTGATGCCCTGCCGCTGCACTTCCTGCGGCAGCAGCGGCATGGCCAGCTGCAGCTTGTTCTGCACCTGCACCTGGGCGATGTCCGGGTTGGTACCGGCCTCGAAGGTGAGGGTGATGGTGGCCTGGCCGTTGGCCGAGCTGTTGGAGGAGAAGTAGATCAGGCCATCAAGGCCCTTCATGTTCTGCTCGATGATCTGCGTCACCGAGTCTTCGACCACCTTGGCCGATGCACCCGGGTAGGTGGCGCTGATCTCGACGGCCGGCGGGGCGACCTCGGGATACATCGACACCGGCAGCTTCACCACCGCCAGCGCACCGGCCAGCATGATGATGATGGCGATCACCCACGCGAAGATGGGTCGATCAATGAAAAAACGTGCCATGGAATTCTCCGCTTACTTCGCGTCGCCGGCCGGCTGGGCGGCAGGCTGCGGGGCGGCGTCCGGCTGTGCCGGGGCGGCGCCCTTCTCGGTGGCCTGCACGGGCATGCCGGGGCCGATCTTCTGCAGGCCTTCGACGATGACCTTGTCACCGGGCTGCAGGCCATCCTCGACCAGCCACTTGTCGGCCAGTGCGCGGCTGACCTTCACCGGGCGCACTTCCACCTTGTTGTCCTTGCCGACCACCATGGCGCTGGTATCGCCCTTGGCATCGCGCGCGATGCCCTGCATCGGCACCAGCACGGCATCGGCGCGCACGCCGCCGCCGATCACCGCGCGCACGTACATGCCCGGCATCAGCAGGCCTTCGGGGTTGTCCACCTTCACCCGCAGCGCGTAGCTGCCGGTGGTCGGGTCGACGCTCACTTCGGAGAACTCCAGTGCGCCCTTGTGCGGGAACTCGCTGCCGTCCTCCAGCAGGATGGTGACCGGCAGGGTCTGGTTGTCCTGCAGGCGGCCAGCAGCCAGTTCACGGCGCAGCTGCAGCAGTTCGGCCGAGGACTGGGTCAGGTCGACGTAGATCGGGGTGAGCTGCTGCACGGTGGCCAGCGCATCGGCCTGGCCACTGCTGACCAGCGCGCCCTGGGTGACGCTGGACTTGCCGATGCGGCCGCTGATCGGCGCGGTGATCCGCGCGTAGCCGAGGGTGACGTTGGCCGCGTCCAGCGCAGCCTTGGCGGCACCGACATCGGCCTCGGCCTGCTTCTGCGCGGCCACGGCGTTTTCCAGGTCCTGCTGGCTGACCGCATCGACCTTGGCCAGCTCGGTGATGCGCTTGGCGCTCAGGCGGGCGGCGTTGGCGGTGGCTTCGGCGCGGGCAAGCTGGGCGCGGGCGCTGTTGGCCTGAGCGCGGTAGCTGGCGTCTTCGATCTGGTACAGCGGCTGCCCTTCCTTCACCAGGCCGCCTTCGGTGAACAGGCGCTTGGCGACGATGCCGCTGACCTGCGGGCGCACTTCGGCGACCAGAAAGGCATTGGTGCGGCCCGGCAGTTCACGGGTCAGGCCCACGCTTTCCGACTTCAGCGTGACCACGGTCACCTGGCCGGGGCCTTGCTGGGGCTGTTCGGGTTGGCCACCGCAGGCGGCCACGGTCGCGGCGATGGCCAGCGACAGCAGGAGGGGGCGGATTCGGGTCAGGGGCATGGGGGCGGGAACTCGGGGAAGGAAAAAGATTCTCAGCTTGCCGTGATACGCAGCCGCTCCCCGTTCCAGGGGTGCGGTTGTCGCAGCAGACAGGCATTCCCGCGCACGGTGCAGGCGTCGGAGAGCGCGCATACACGGCGGGGAGCGTGGATGCGAAATATACATACATGATTGTTTGTTTGTAAAGCGGTACAATTCAGGCTGGTTTCACCGGCACTGGTACCCACTTCCCCGACCCATGGCGCGCAAGACCAAAGAAGACACCCAGGCAACCCGCGAAGGCATCCTTGATGCCGCCGAGGCCTGCTTCCATGAACACGGGGTGGCCCGGACCACGCTGGAGATGATCGGTGCCCGCGCCGGCTACACCCGCGGCGCGGTCTACTGGCACTTCAAGAACAAGACCGAGGTGCTGGCCGCGATCATCCAGCGGGTGCACCTGCCCTTCATGCAGGAACTGGAGCGCACTTCCAGCGACGAGCGGCAGACGCCGATCCACGACCTGCGCGCGGTGATGATCTACTCGTTCATCGAGCTGTCCGAGGATGAGCGCCTGCGCAAGACCATGGAAATCATGCTGCGCAGCGATGCCTCGTCGGAAAGCCGGGCGCTGGCCGAGCTGCAGCAGTCCGGCTTCCGCGATGCGCTGGACCGGATGGAGCGCGCCCTGCGCCGCGCCCAGGACCTGGGCCAGCTGCGCGACGGCGCCGACCCGAAGATCGCCGCGCGCATGCTGCACGCCACCGTGCTGGGCGTGCTGCACGGGGCGATGGTCGAACCGGAACTGATGGACCTCAAGCGCGACGGCATGCTCGCGCTGGACATGACCCTGACCGCCTACGTGAAGGAAGGCGTGTTCGTGCCGGGCTCGATTCCCGAGCCGCTGCCGTAGGGTCGGAGCCGCCGGGCATGGCCCGGCGCTAACGGGGCGGTGTGAGCAGGCAGCGCTGCAGTAGATCCACGCCATGCGTGGATGCCGTACGCGCAAACGAAGAAGGCCGCCTTTCGGCGGCCTTTTCTGTTGCTGGTCTTGGGGTCAGAGCCCTCGCTGGTGCGAGGGATCCGACCCCGCCTGGTGTTACAGGATGTAGCGGCTCAGGTCCGGGTCCTGCACCAGTTCACCCAGGTGCGCATCGACGTAGGCGCTGTCGATGGCCAGGGTTTCACCGTCGCGGTCCGGTGCTTCATAGCTCAGCGAATCCAGCAGGCGCTCCAGCACGGTGTGCAGGCGGCGCGCACCGATGTTTTCCTGGCGCTCGTTCACCTGGAAAGCGATCTCGGCCAGGCGGTCGATGGCATCGGCGGTGAAGCTGACCTTGACGCCCTCGGTGGCCAGCAGCGCTTCGTACTGCTTGGTCAGCGCGGCCTTCGGCTCGGTCAGGATGCGCACGAAGTCGTTCTTGCTCAGCGCGCCCAGTTCCACGCGGATCGGGAAACGACCCTGCAGTTCCGGGATCAGGTCGCTGGGCTTGGCCAGGTGGAACGCGCCCGAGGCAATGAACAGGATGTGGTCGGTCTTGATCGTGCCGTACTTGGTGGACACGTTGGAGCCTTCCACAAGCGGCAGCAGGTCGCGCTGCACGCCTTCGCGCGAAACGTCGCCACCACCCACGTTATCGCCGCGCTTGGCGACCTTGTCGATCTCGTCGATGAAGACGATGCCGTGCTGTTCGCAGGCTTCGATCGCCGCGGTGCGGATGTCGTCCTCGTTGACCAGCTTGCCGGCTTCTTCCTCGATCAGCAGCGGGCGCGCGGCCTTGATGGTCAGCGTGCGCTTGTGCGCCTTGGCGCCACCGCCGAGGTTGGCGAACATCGACTTCAGCTGCTGGCCCATCTCCTCCATGCCCGGCGGGGTCATGATGTCCATGCTGACGTTGGCGGCGAGGTCGAGTTCAATCTCGCGCTCGTCCAGCTCGCCGTTGCGCAGCATCTTGCGGAACTTGATGCGGGTCTCGTTATCCTGCGCCGACGGCTCGTTGCGGGCCACTTCCGGATCGAAGCCGATGCCACCGCTGCGGCGCGGCAGCAGCGCATCGAGGATGCGGTCTTCAGCGCGTTCTTCGGCCTGGGTACGCACGCGCACCTTGGCCTGTTCGCGATAGAGCTTGACCGCGGTATCGGCCAGGTCGCGGATGATCTGCTCGACGTCCTTGCCGACGTAGCCGACTTCGGTGAAGCGGGTCGCTTCGACCTTCACGAACGGCGCATTGGCCAGGGTGGCCAGGCGGCGGGCGATCTCGGTCTTGCCGACGCCGGTCGGGCCGATCATCAGGATGTTCTTCGGCATCACTTCATTGCGGAGCTCAGGCACCAGCTGCATGCGGCGCCAGCGGTTGCGCAGGGCGATGGCCACCGCGCGCTTGGCGTCGTGCTGGCCGACGATGTGCCGGTCCAGTTCCTGCACGATCTCGCGCGGGGTCATGGTGGCGGAGGAAACTTCGATCTTCGACATGGATGTGCTCACGAATTCGTTGTCTACGATGCCGGAACCGAACGGCTCCGGACGGTAGCGCCGGGCCATGCCCGGCGAATCTGGAATGTCTGTGACGGGTTCCCCGTCACAGCTCCTCGACCACCACGTTGCGGTTGGTGTAGATGCAGATGTCGCCGGCGATGCCGATCGCTTCGCTGGCAATCGTGCGTGCATCCAGTTCGGTGTGCGCCATCAGCGCGCGTGCGGCCGACAGTGCGTAGGAACCACCGGAGCCGATGGCGATGATGCCGTCCTCCGGCTCGATCACATCGCCGGTGCCGCTGATGATCAGCGAGGTTTCCTTGTCGGCCACGGCCAGCAGGGCTTCCAGCTTGCCGAGGCGGCGTTCGGTACGCCAATCCTTGGCCAGCTCGACGGCGGCGCGCTGCAGCTGGCCATGCTTTTCCAGCTTGGCCTCGAACAGCTCGAACAGGGTGAAGGCATCGGCGGCGGCACCGGCGAAGCCGGCCAGCACCTGGCCGTCGCGGCCAAGGCGGCGCACCTTGCGCGCGTTGCCCTTCATCACCGTGTGGCCGAGGGTGACCTGGCCATCACCGGCAATGGCCACGTGATCGCCGCGGCGCACGCAGACGATGGTGGTGGCGTGGAAAACATTGGGATTCTGACTGGGGTCCATGCGGCCTCCGATAGCTGTTCACGGGACATGGGGACAGCGCCGGGAGCGATCAAGCCTGCGCGGATGGCTGCCGTTCAGCGCTTGGCCTGCGAAGGCCGCTCTGGATTCGGCTCGATGCCCCAGGCGATGTACCAGTCCTCGCCCTGGGTTTCGATGGGGTGCTGGGTGCGGCCCGAGCCGTTGCCACAGGCCAGCGCGTCGGCCGCGCAGTAGCGGTCACAGCCCCAGCAGATGCGTTCGGGGTGCCGGGGATGCAGGGGAATGGGCTTTGCCATGCTGGCGGTTTCCTCGTGGCCTGCGGCCACGATGCGCCGATGGCGCCCATCCTGCCCTGATGCAGATCAAGCGGGGGCGGTTGCGCCCGCCGGGCATGGCCCGGCGCTACCCGGTCGGTTTGCGCTTGGCTCGCGGATGCGCGGCGTCGTAGACCTTGGCCAGGTGCTGGAAATCCAGGTGGGTGTAGATCTGCGTGGTGGCGATGTCGGCGTGGCCGAGCAGTTCCTGCACGCCGCGCAGGTCGCCGGAGGACTCGAGGATGTGGCTGGCGAAACTGTGCCGCAGCATGTGCGGGTGCACGTGCTTGAACAGGCCCTGGCGCTGGGCCAGCTGGCGGATGCGGATCTGCACCGCACGCTGGCTGATCGGCCCGTTGCGGCCGGGGAACACCGGCGTCGCCGGGCCACCGCCACTTTCCGCGCGCCAGGCCTGCAGTGCTTCGCGCGCGGGCCGCCCGAACGGCACCCGGCGCTGGCGGTTGCCCTTGCCCAGCACGTTGACCAGACCGCTGTCGAAATCCAGGTCGCGCCAGGTCAGCGCACACACTTCGCTCAGGCGCAGGCCCGAGGAATAGAACAGTTCCAGCAGCGCACGGTCGCGGCGGCCGAGCTCACCTTCCGGTTCCAGTTCGACCAGCTGCACCGCTTCATCGGCATCGAGCACCTGCGGCAGGCGCCGCGGCGCACGGGGCGCCTTCAGGGTCGCGGCAGGGCTTGCTTCGATGCGCCCGTGCTTGAGCAGCCAGGCATAGAAGCTGCGGCAGGCCGACAGGCGGCGCTGCAGGCTCTTGGCCGACAGCCCGCGACGATGCTCGTCGGCGACGAACTGGCGCAGCGTTTCAGCATCCAGTGCCTCCACCGCCACGCCGCGCGGCTCGGCCCACACCGACAGCGCGTCCAGGTCACGGCGGTAGGCATCGAGCGTATGCGCCGACATCCGCCGTTCCACCTGCAGGTGCTGCAGGAAGTGCTGTACCGCGCTCATCGTCGTGCGTCCCGGCTCAGCGCTCGAAGCGCTTCAGGCCGGCGACCAGGGCATCACCCATCATGCGCAGGAACAGCGTGCCCATGCCAGGGTAGAAGCGGTTGGCATCGTGGCTGCCGACGGCGATCAGGCCGATGCCCGGCAGCGGCAGCAGTGCGGTGGTCTGCACTTCATCGCTGCGCGCGCCGTACAGCACGGCATTCTTTTCCGGCTGCAGGCGCCCGCAGATCGGCTCGCCGTCCTTCAGGCAATCGCGGAACGGGCCCAGCTGCGCGTCGTCGGCGGCAATCACCTGCAGCCATTCGGCCTGCTCCAGGCCCGCCACCGGCGTGTGCACCACCAGCCGCACCAGGTCACCGGCAAAATCTTCCTGCAGCGACGCCGCCATCGCACGCAGGGTGTCGGCGGCGTTGTCCTGCTTCATCAGGGCCAGGGTCAGCTGGTGCGTGCGCACCGCCAACCGCTCGTTGACCTGGGCAGTGGCGCCCAGGTCGGCCAACCGTCGCGCCAGCTCGCGGTTCTTCTCGCGCAGCACTTCCAGCTGGTAGCTGGCCAGCGACGCGGTCGGGCCGTCATCGCGCGGCACCACCAGGGTCAGGGCCAGGTCCGGGAACTGCTTGAGGAAGCCGGGATGGCGCCGCAACCACGCAGCGACGTCATGGCCCCCGAGCTTGTCGACGGTCTCACTCATGCGATCCACTCCCCTTCGAAGACGAATGCGGTCGGGCCGGCCATCACCACCGGCTGGCCTTCGCCCGGCCACTGGATGCGCAGCTCGCCACCGGGCAGGCTGATGCGTGCATCGGCCTGCAGGCGGCCGCGCTGCATCAGGGTGACGGCGGCGGCACAGGCACCGCTGCCGCAGGCCAGGGTCTCGCCCACGCCACGCTCGTACACGCGCAGGCGCGCATGGTCCGGGCCCATCACCTGGGCGAAGCCCACGTTGACCGACTGCGGGAATGAAGCATGCTGCTGCAGCAGTGCGCCGACACGCTCGACCGGCGCGGCATCGATCAGGCCCACTTCGATGACCGCGTGCGGGTTGCCCATCGACACCGCCGAGAAGCGCACGGTTTCGCCCTGCAGCGGCATCAGGTATTCATCGCGCGCATGGGCGAAGCCCACCAGCGGCACCTGTGACGGCTCGAACGCCGGCACGCCCATGGCGACCGAGAAGCGGCCATCGCCCAGCACCTGCACCTCGTGGCTGGCCAGCGGGCTGTCGATCACGAAGCGCTCGCCCTGGGCACTGCCCTCGCGCACCAGCCAGGCGGCAATGCAGCGCGCGCCGTTGCCGCACTGCTCGGAATTGGAACCGTCGGCATTCCAGATCCGGTAGGACGCCACCGAGCCATCCGCACGCGGGGCCTCGATGGTCAGGATCTGGTCGCAGCCCACGCCGGTGTGGCGGTCGGCCAGGCGCGCGGCCACTTCAGGGGTGGGCGGCGGCGTGCCGTCACGCAGGTCGATCACTACGAAATCGTTGCCCGCACCGTGCATCTTGCTGAAGCGCAGGGCGTTGGAGCCAGCCTTACTCATCCCCACCGTCCACCGGCTTGATCGGGTCCGGGGTGACCGAGGGGCTGCCGTCACTGGTCGGCTGGGTCGCGGCGGGGGTGGCTTCCGGGCTGGTTTCGGGCGCGACGGCCGGTTCGACCGTCTCTTCCACCGGCACCGGCTTCTGCGGCAGTACCAGCGGGCCCTTGTTGCCACAGGCGGACAGGAACAGCAGCGAGGCCGCTGCCAGCGGAATCAGGATGGCGTTGCGATGGGGGATCTTCATGCGCCCGAGTATAGCCATTGGCGGCTGAGCGGTAGGTAGAGTCGACCGTTGGTCGACTATCGCGCGCAGTGCGGGGTTTTCGCCGGCGGCCGGGACAGCAGTCGACCAACGGTCGACTCTACCCCGCCGGCGGCGGCAACGGCCGTGTCCACAGCCAGATCGCCACCACGGTCATGCTGCCGATGGAAAACCACTTCACCCAGGCGATCGGCACGCACCACAGCATGATGCCGGCGCACGCGGCCATGGTGATCGTGGCCATCCACTTGCCGTAGCGGCTGACCGCACCGTGCGCCTGCCAGTTGGCGATGGCCGGGCCGAAGCGCGGGTGCTGCAGCAGCCAAATGTGCAGGCGCTCGGAGCCGCGCGAGGCGGCCCAGGCCGAAATCAGGATGAATACGGTGGTCGGCAGGCCCGGCACGAAGATGCCGACGATGCCGGTGCCGAGGCTGGCGTAGGCCAGCAGCCACCACGCCCAGCGGAAACGCACCACGCGCGGCGGCGGCGTGTCATCCGAGGGCGGTGGTGCGGGCGTGGTCATGGCCGCAAGGATACCGGTTCAGGGTGCCAGGCAGTGCCCGGCACCCTGTCGCGATCACGGCTGGACGATGCCCAGCTGCTGCAGCACGAACGCATACGACTCGGACAGTTCGCGGTAACGCTGGAAGCGCCCGGACTTGCCGCCGTGGCCGGCTTCCATGTTCGTGCGGAACACGATCGGGTAGTGGCCGGTGTTGTCGTCACGCAGCTTGGCCACCCATTTGGCCGGTTCCCAGTACTGCACCTGCGAATCCCACAGGCCGGTGCCGACGAACAGCGCCGGGTAGGCCTGCTGCTTGACGTTGTCGTAGGGCGAGTAGGACAGCATGTAGTCGTAGTACTGCTTCTGCTCCGGGTTGCCCCACTCGTCGTACTCGTTGGTGGTCAGCGGGATGGTCGGGTCGAGCATGGTGGTGACCACGTCGACGAACGGCACCTGCGCCACCATCACCCGGTAATCCTGCGGCGCCTGGTTGGCCACCGCGCCCATCAGCAGGCCACCGGCGCTGCCACCGGAGGCGGCGACGCGGTCCTTGGCCGCCCAGCCCTGCGCCACCAGGCCACGGGTGACGTCGATGAAGTCGTTGAAGGTGTTCTGCTTGTGCAGCAGCTTGCCGTTCTCGTACCAGTCGCGGCCCATTTCCTGGCCGCCACGGATGTGCGCGATGGCGTAGACCACGCCACGGTCGAGCAGGCTCACCGCGGTCTGGTTGAAGTACGGGTCCATCGACATGCCGTAGCTGCCGTACGCGTACTGGAACAGCGCGCCCTTGCCATCCTTCTGGTAGCCCTTGCGGTAGACCAGCGACACCGGCACCTTCACTCCGTCGCGCGCGGTGATCCAGACGCGGTCGGTTTCGTACTTCGAGGCGTCATAGCCGATGACCGGCTGCACCTTCAGCTGGCGACGCTCGCCGGTGGCGGTGTTCAGTTCGAACACGGTGGTCGGGGTGGTCATCGAGGTGTAGACGTAGCGCAGCCACTGAGTGTCGGCCTCGGTGTTGTCGCCCAGGCCCATCGAATACGCCGGCTCATCGGCCTTCACGTAGTCGCTGCGGCCATCCTTGAACAGCAGGCGGATGCGCTCCAGGCCTTCGGAACGTTCGGCGATGGCGGTGTAGCTGTCGAACAGCTCGAAGCCTTCGATGAACACCGCATCGTCGTGCGCGATCCAGTCCTTCCACTGCGCACGCGAACTGGCATCGGTGGGCGCGGTGACCAGCTTGAAGTTCTTCGCCCCATCGTTGGTGCGGATCACCCAGCGGCCGTCGTAATGGTCGGCGTCGTACTCGACGTCACGCTGGCGCGGCGCCAGCACGGTGAACGTGGTCGGGTCGCTGGCCGGCGCGTAGCGCTCTTCCGAGGACACCGTGCTGTGCACGCCGATGGTGATGAAGCGATCATCGCGGGTGCGGCCGATGCCCATGTAGAAGCTGTCGTCCTTCTCTTCGTAGACGACGGTGTCGGCGCTGGCCGGGGTGCCCAGCACGTGCTTCTTCACCCGCACGGTCAGCAGGGTTTCCGGATCGTTCTCGACGTACAGCACGGTGCGGTTGTCGTCGGCCCAGACCAGGTTGCCGGAGCTGCCGGTGATGACGTCGGGCAGCACCTTGCCGGTGGCCAGGTCCTTGAAGCGGATGGTGTACTGGCGGCGGCCGACATCATCGTCGGCCCAGGCCAGCAGCTGGTTGTCCTGGCTGACTTCCATCGCGCCGACGCTGAAGTAGCCCTTGCCGGCGGCCATCGCGTTGACGTCCAGCAGGATTTCCTCGGCCGCCTCCATGCTGCCCTTGCGGCGCGCGTGGATGGGGTAGTCCTGGCCGGTCTCGTAGCGGCTGTAGTACCAGTAGCCGCGCTCGCGCGCCGGCACGCTGGAATCGTCCTGCTTGATGCGGCCGACGATTTCCTTGTACAGGGTATCTTTGAGCGGCTTTAGCGGCGCCAGCAGCTGGTCGGTGTAGGCATTCTCGGCCTGCAGGTAGGCCAGCATGTCCTTGTTCTCGCGCTTGTCGTCGCGCAGCCAGTAGTAGTCGTCGTTGCGGGTGGCGCCGAACAGCGCCTTGACCTCGTGCGGGTGCTTGGCGGCATCCGGCGGAACGGGCGGGGTGGCGGCGGTAACGGTGCTGGTCATCAGGCTGGCAAGCAACAGGCAGAGGGTGGATTTCATGAGATAGGGCTCCTTGAGGGGCAATGCAATGGCGTCCTTGCGCCCGAGTCTGGGTTGCGGAAGGAATGTGGGCAACCCTGCGGATCGTCATGGTGGCCGTGCCTGCCGGCATTACCGCGACCTTGCTGGGGTCAGAGCCCTTTTGCAGGCAAAAGGGATCCGACCCCGGGACGCGGCGTACCATGGCGGCCTGAGCCCCCTGCCCCACCCGCCGGGCTACAGCCGGCGCAGCCATGA
>JAFAFD010000269.1 GCA_023423675.1 Pseudomonadota bacterium
CAGTCGACCAACGGTCGACTCTACCGGGCGGTGCGGAACACCCGCGCTGCGCGCGATAGTCGACCAACGGTCGACTCTACCGGGCGATGTATATGGTCGTCCAGCGGTCGACTCTACCCAGCCGGGCTGCGCTGCGGATGGCGCCGGCATGAACCGGCGCCATGCCATCAACGTGCCGGCAGCAAGGCCTGCAGGCGGGCTTCCAGTTCCTGCTGGCGCCAGCCGGCCAGGGCGGCCGGCCACTGGCGGCGCTCCAGGTAGCTTTCCAGGTGCTTGCGCGAGGCCAGCACGCCGTCGGCCAGGCCCAGTTCGCGGCTGCGCTCGGCCACCGCATCCTGCAGTTTCTTCACCAGCTGCTTGTTGGTGTCGGTGGCCTGCATGGCCAGCGGCGCATCGGCTTCGTCGTCCAGCGGCGTGGACAGCGCCTGCCAGACCGCGCCGGCCAACTTGCGCGGTGCCTTCGGGAACTGCTCGAACAGCTTGCCCAGCGCGGCCGCATCGGCCGGCGGCGTGCGCGCCAGGGTGGCGGCCAGTTCGTTGTCCAGGATCCAGCTGCGCGGGCGATCGCTGCTGCGGGCCTGCACGTCACGCCAGCGCAGCAGGCGCAGCAGGCGGTGCTGGGCCGGTGCATCGAGGAACTGCGCCGCACGCATGCCCAGGTGCGGCCAGCGCTCTTCATCATTGGCGACACTGGCCAGCAGGCGCTCGGCATCGTCGTGCAGCCACTGCTGGCGGCCCAGCGCCTGCAGTTTGCCGTCGATCGCATCATGCAGGGCGAACAGGTGCTCGACATCGTCGGCGGCGTACTGCAGCTGCGATTCGGACAGCGGCCGGCGCATCCAGTCCGAGCGGGTTTCACCCTTGGCCAGGGCGACACCGGTGATTTCCTGCACCAGCTTCTGGTAGCCCATGCCGGCACCGATGCCGGCCAGCGCCGCGCCGATCTGGGTGTCGAACAGCGGCCGCGGCATCACCCCGCAGGTCCACTTGAAGGCCACCAGGTCTTCGCTGGCGCTGTGCATCACCTTGGTGATCGATTCATCGGCCAGCCACGGCGCCAGCGACTCGGGCATTCCGGGAATCAGCGGGTCGATCAGCAGGATGTCATCGCCGACGGCCATCTGCACCAGCGCAAGCTGCGGCCAGAAGGTGCGTTCACGGATGAATTCGGTGTCCAGGCCGATGCGGCTCGGGCGCTGCTGGCGGTACGTGTCCAGCTCGGCGGGGGTGGTGATCCAGGTTGCCACGGGTCAGGGCCTACTACTCGGGTTTGCTCAGGCAGGGGAGAATAGCCTAACGTCGGTCCGCGTCCGTGTTGAAGGAGCTCCCGCTTGCGTTTTCCGCTGTCGTCCGCGCTGTGCACCGCCCTGGCCGTGGCCCTGGCTGGCTGCACGCCGCCGCCTCCGGTGCCCGCCGACGAGGCCGCTGACGAGCGCCCGGCCCGGGAGCAGCCGGCACAGGCACCGGGGCAGGGCACGGTGACCATTGCCGATGACGATGCGGCCGAGGACATCCAGCAATGGACCCCGCCGCGGGTGGACCGGCAGCAGCGCAGCCAGGCACAGCTGCGGCGTGCGGCCGAGCAGGCCTTCGCCCGCGACCACCTGTATGAGGATGCCGAGGCGGCCATTCCCTTGTGGCTGGCCGTGCAGGAGGTCGATCCGGACGATCGTCAGGCCCGAGCCGGCCTGCAGCGTGCCCGGCAGCGCCTGCTGCAGCAGGCCGATGCGCTGCTGGCGCGGCCGCTGAAGCAGCGCGAAGCATTGGCCGAGGCCAGCCGCCAGGCGCTGGTGCTGCTGACCCTTGCCCCGAAGGACGGGAAAGTGCGCGCGCTGCAGGGCCGGGTGGAGACCGCGCAGCGCGTGGTGGCCTACAACCGTGCCGGTGAGGAGGACCTGCGTGCCGACCGCATCGGCGAAGACGGCGACGGTGCGATTCCTAATTTCCGTGAAGCCCTGGCCCTGGACGAGGACAACCGGCGTGCGCGGCAGGGCCTGGCCGCGGCCGAGAGCGGGCTGATCCGCCGTGCCGAGGACGCCGCACGTGCACGCGACTTCGCCAGTGCCGGTGCCTGGCTGGCCGAGGCCAGCAAAGTGCGCGATTCCTCGCCGACGATTGCCGATGCCTTCGAGCGCATCGAACAGATCCGTGCCGTCGCCCTGGTGCAGCTGCGCGACGGTGGCCTGCGCGACCTGACCACCCCGCAGGGCCTGAAGCCGGCGCGCGAGAAGCTGGCCGAAGCCCTGCGCATCGCGCTGCCGGGTGACCCGGTGGTGGCACAGCTGCGCGAGCGCATCGACCTGGCCACCCATTACGGCAGTTTCCGCCCGGGCCAGGTGTTCAGCGATGCGTTGCGTGACGGCGGCCGCGGCCCGCAGATGATCGTGGTGCCGCATGGCGGCTTCCAGATGGGCGCCGGCGATACCGAGCCCGGCGCCAGCGACGCCGAGCGACCCTCGCACTACGTCCGCTTCGAACGCGGCTTTGCGATGGCCATCACCGAGGTCACCGTGAGTGACTTCGAGCGCTACGTGAAGGCGACCAACGCCCGTCCGCGCGCGACGCGGCGTGGCCATTCGGTGGTCTACGACGAGCGCAGCGGCAACTTCATCCGCCGCAGCGGCGTGGACTGGCGCTCGGACTACGATGGCGGCCGGGCGATGGGCAATTCGCCGGTGATGCATGTGAGCGTGCGCGACGCCGAGAACTATGCGACGTGGCTGTCCGAGCAGACCGGGCGTTCCTACCGCCTGCCCAGCGAAGCCGAGTTCGAATACGCGATGCGCGGTGGCAACAGCGGCCGCTACCCCTGGGGCGATGCCGGCCTGCCGCCGGAAGGCAACGGCAACTACACCGGCAGCCGCGACGTCTCGCCGTCGGGCCGGCACTGGCAGAACGCCTTCGTCGGCTATGGCGATGGCTGGTGGGGGCCGGCACCGGTGGCGACCTTCCAGGCCAATGCCTTCGGCCTGCATGACCTGTCCGGCAACCTCAGCGAGTGGGTGGCCGACTGCTGGCACGCCAGCTACCGGCGCGCGCCGTCCGATGGTGCGGCATGGTTCAACCCTGGCTGCCGTTCGCGGGTGATCCGCGGTGGCAACTGGGCCAATGCCCCGGAACAGACCCGCGCGGCCTGGCGCCAGTCGCAGGATTCGGACACCACCAGCGCGCGCATCGGCTTCCGCCTGGTGCGCGGCATCTGATCAGACGCCGGCTTCACCTTTGAGCCCTAAGATGGCGCCGTCCCCGCTGTTCCGCGGGATCCGCCTGAAGGCCTGATGATGCGCAACGATTCCCCCTCACGCTCTCCCCAGCCTGGCCGCCGTGGCCTCTTCGGCAACATCCGCTGGTGGGTACTGCTGCTGGCGGCCGGCTACGCAGCGTTCTACTTCTTTTCCAATCGCGCTGTAGACCCTTATACCGGTGAGAAGGTGCTGATCGACAGCAGCCTGGATGCCAGCCAGGAAAAAGCGCTGGGCCTGCAGGCCTACCAGCAGATCCTCGCCGAAGAACCGCCGCTGCCCGCCGACGCGCCGATGTCCCGCGACATCCGCGCCATCGCCCAGCGCTTGATCGCCAAGGTGGACGTGGTGGAGACCTCGCTGGCGCAGGAACATGGGCTGCAGCCCGGACACTTCTCGCGCGATTTCGACTGGGAGGTCAACGTCATCCAGTCCGACCAGGCCAACGCGTTCTGCCTGCCGGGCGGCAAGATGGCGGTGTACACCGGCCTGGTGCCTGTGGCGCGCACGACCGACGCGATGGCAGTGGTGATGGGTCATGAGATTGCCCATGCATTGCTGCGCCATGGTGCGCAGCGGATGGCGCAGCAGAAGCTGACGCAGATCGGCCAGGTAGCAGGTGCGGCCAGCGGCATGGATGCGCAGCAGCAACAGATGATGATGTCGGCGATGGGCTACGGTTATCTGCTGCCGTATGCGCGCAGCCACGAGACCCAGGCCGATGAGGTGGGGCTGATGCTGGCGGCAGCGGCATGTTTCGACCCGCGCGAGGCGGTGCCGTTGTGGGAGCGGATGGGGCAGGCGAGTGGCGGACAGTCGCCGCCGGAGTTTTCCTCGACGCATCCCAACCCGGGGACGCGGATCCAGAACCTGCAGGCGCTGATGCCGAAGGCGCTGGAGTACCGGCAGAAGTTCTGCGAGCAGGCGAAGTAGGGGGGTGTTTGTTGTGCAGGGCTTGCAGCCCTGCACCTGCTTCAATCAACGGCAACGTCAACTTCAAAAGCTGGCTATCCGTGGGTTGGCGGGGCGGGTCCGGTTGAGGGGGACGC
>JAFAFD010000277.1 GCA_023423675.1 Pseudomonadota bacterium
ATGGTGCGGCTGGCCGAGTACAGCCGCGACTGCCTGGAGGAACTGCGTCGCGACACCGGCATCGAGTACGAACAGCGCACCCTCGGCACCACGCAGCTGTTCCGCACCCAGGCCCAGCTCGACGGCGCGGGCAAGGACATCGCCATCCTGCGCGACTACGGCGTGCCCTACGAGTTGCTCGACCGCGCCGGCATCGTCCGCGCCGAGCCGGCGCTGGCCAAGGTCGCCGACACGCTGGCCGGCGCCCTGCGCCTGCCCGGCGACGAGACCGGCGACTGCCACCTGTTCACCACCCGGCTGGCGGCGCTGGCCGCGGCCGCGGGCGTGGAGTTCCGCCACGGGCAGACGATCGAGGCGCTAGAGGCCGAAGGCGATAGTCTCGCCGGCGTGCGTATCGACGGCCGCGTCGAGACCGCCGACCGCTACGTGCTCGCGCTGGGCAGTTGGTCTCCGACGCTGCTGGCACCGCTCGGCATCCGCCTGCCGGTCTACCCGCTCAAGGGCTATTCGCTGACCATCCCGATCACGCGGCCGGAGATGGCGCCGCACTCGACCGTGCTCGACGAGAGCTACAAGGTCGCCATCACTCGCTTCGACCAGCGCATCCGCGTCGGCGGCATGGCCGAGGTGGCCGGCTACGACCTGTCGCTGCCGCAGCGACGGCGCGAGACGCTGGAACTGGTGGTGCGCAGCCTGTATCCCGACGGCGGCGATCTTGCGAACGCGGTGTTCTGGACCGGCCTGCGCCCGTCCACGCCCGACGGCCCGCCGGTGGTCGGCGCGACGAGATACCGCAACCTGCTGCTCAACACCGGCCACGGCACGCTGGGCTGGACGATGGCCTGCGGCTCGGCGCGCTATCTGGCCGACCTGGTCGACGGACGCACGCCGGCGATCGATACCGAGGGCCTCGACATCTCCCGCTACGACCGCCCCTGGCCGGCGGCGCCCACCGGCCTGCGCTGATGCGTCCCTCCCGCGCCACCATCGACCTCGACGCCCTGCGCCACAACTACCGCCATGCGCGCGCACTCGGCGGCGGCAAGGCGCTGGCGGTAGTCAAGGCCGACGCCTACGGCCACGGCGCCGTCGCCTGCGCCCGCGCGCTCGAAGGCGAGGCCGACGGTTTCGGCGTCGCCTGCATCGAGGAGGCGCTGGAGCTGCGCGAGGCAGGCATCCGCGCGCCGGTCGTACTGCTGGAAGGCTTCTTCGACGCGGAAGAACTGGCGCTGGTCGAGCGCCACGCGTTGTGGACGGTCGTCGCTTCGCCGTGGCAGGTCGACGCGCTCGAACGCCACCGCGCCGCGCGCCCGTGGCAGGTCTGGCTGAAGCTCGACTCGGGCATGCACCGACTCGGCCTGTCGCCGGGCGAATACCTCGACGCCTGGCGACGCCTGCGCGCGCTGCCGTGGATCGACGGCATGGTCGCGATGAGCCACTTCTCGCGCGCCGACGAACTCTCGCACCCCAGCACCCGCGAACAGCTCGCGGCCTTCGACACCGCGCTCGCGCAGTTGCCGGCCGGCACCACGTCAAGCATCGCCAACTCCGCCGCGCTGATGGCCTGGCCCGGCACCCGCCGCGACTGGGTGCGCCCGGGGCTGATGCTGTACGGCTCGCACATGCTCGACGCGCCCCGCGCCGAGGCCGACGCGCTGCGCGCGGTGATGACGCTGGAATCGAAGGTGATCGCCGTGCGCGAACTCGCCGCGGGCGAACCGATCGGCTATGCCGGCACCTTCATCACCACCCGTCCCACGCGCGTGGGCGTGGTCGCGGCCGGCTACGCCGACGGCTACCCGCAGTACGCCACCTCGGGCACGCCGGTGATCATCGACGGCCGCCCCGGCGAACTGATCGGCCGCGTGTCGATGGACATGCTGACCGTGGACCTGACCGCGCATGCGCAGGCCGGCATCGGCAGCGTGGTGGAACTGTGGGGTACGGCGCCGACCCTGGCCGAACTGGCCCCGCGCTGCGGTGTCAGTGCCTACCAGCTGCCGTGCGCGGTCAAGCGCGTGGCGCGGGTTTACCAGGAGTGAGGTGATGCCGGCCAGCGGCCGGCACTACCAGGATGCACGCTTCACGACCGCCGGGCATGGCCCGGCGGCCTTTGATCAACGCGCGGCGGTCGCCTGCGTGGTCAACTGGCGCTTCACCCAGTCATCGATCAGGCGCTTCTCGAAACGCAGTGGATCGCTGTCGCTGCGCACCCCGATGTTGTGCAGGTAGCCGCTGTCGCTCAGCTTGGCCTCGCCTTCGTCGAGGATGCGGCCGCTGGCGTCCTTCAGCGTGTACTGCAGGGTGATGCGCGGCGGATAGATGTCACGCATGATCCGGATGTCGCTGCCGCGCGGGCCGTGCCACGGCTCGTAGTCGCCGGCGCGCTTGATGTCCACCAGGGTCACGTCGAGGGTCTGCCCCGGCTGCAGCGGCTTGGCTGCCGCAGTCCGCACGTAGCGGGCCAGCTGCTGCACCCAGTCGCCGCGCTGTGCTTCGAAGCGGTTGGTGCTGCGGCGGATCTCGGTGAAGGTGGCCGGATCGTCCCATTTCACGCTGACCGGGCCATCGGCCTGCAGCGCCCGCGGTGCCTGCGGATCGGTGACAGTGCGTGGCGCAGCGGTGGCGCTGCCCACGACCAGGGCGCCTGCCAGCAGCAGGGCGGCGGAAAGGGAGCGGTTCATGGTGGTCTCCTGCGCCCCGTGATCGGGGCGGTGTCGGTGTACAGGTCGAGTGTGATCCTGCGGCCGGGCGCCAGCAATGGCCGATTGCGTCATATACGACAGCAGTTGTCGCGAATTCACGGTCGTCAAGCCTGACTGACGGCGCTTGACGCTGTGAATACGCGCTCTGGAAGATGCTGTCCCTCCACCCGGTCCGTCCTCCACGCCCTTGTCCACACTGCCGCCCCTCGCGGAGCGCGCGCCCACGAAGGCGCCGGCGCCCGAATCCGACCTGCATCACGGCGTGCTCAAGCACATCCATGCCGGCTTCTGTGTGATCCAGGTGCTGTTCGAAGGCGAGCAGGCCGTGGACTACCGCTTCATCGAGGTCAACGACGCCTTCGAGCAGCAGACTGGCCTGAAAGACGTGCAGGGCAAGCGGATGAGCGCGCTGGAGCCGCACCACGAACGTGACTGGTTCCGCATCTACGGCGAAGTGGCGCGTACGGGGCAGCCGGCGCAGTTCGAGATGGAAGCACGCGCACTCGGCCGCTCGTTCGCAGTGGACGCCGTGCGCGTGGGCGAGCCGGGCGAGGACAAGGTCGGCATCCTGTTCTTCGACGTGACCGCGCGCAAGCAGATCGAAGTGGAGCTGGGCGAGAGCGAGGCGCGTTTCAGCGCGCTGGCCGATGGCCTGCCGATGCCGGTCTGGGTGCTGGACGAGCGCGGCCATGCCCGTTTCGTCAACAGCGCCTTCAGCGAATTCTTCGGTGGCGACGAAACCCGCGTGCCGGAAGATGTCTGGCGTGGCCTGGTGCATCCGGATGACGCCTCGGTATTTGAGTACGAGCTGCAGGAAGCGTTGACAGTGCAGCGCTCGATGCATGCGCTGGTGCGCGCGCGGCGGGCCGATGGTCAGTGGCGCTGGCTGGAAATGAACGCGCGGCCGCGCTTCTCACGCATGGGCCGCTTCATCGGCCTGGCTGGCAGCAGTCCGGACGTGACCGAGCGGCGCGAGATCGAACTGGCGCGCGAGGAGCTGCTGCAGTCCGAGCGTGCCGCGCGCAGCGCCGCGGAAAACATGGCGCGGGTGAAGGACGAGTTCCTGGCTACGCTGTCGCACGAGCTGCGTACGCCGCTGACCACCATCCTCGGCTGGAGCGAACTGCTGCTGCAGCGGGTGGACAACACCAGCCCGCTGTTCAAGGGCCTGAACGTGATCGCCAGCAGCGCCACGGCGCAGAAGCGCCTGATCTCGGACATGCTGGACCTGAGCAGCATGCTGCTGGGCAAGGTGCAGCTGGAAGTGGAAGTGCTGGACCTGCGCACGCAGCTGGGCGAAGCCATCGGTGCCCAGGAGCTGGTAGCCGAGGGCAAGGCGCTGGATGTCAGTCTGCAGCTGCCTGATCAGCCCTGCCTGGTGCTGGGCGATGCCACGCGCCTGCAGCAGGTGTTCTGGAACCTGCTGTCCAACGCCATCAAGTTCACCCCGGCCGAAGGCCGCATCGAGGCGCAGGTGCGTGCCGATGGCGGCTACTGGACGATCACCCTGCGCGACACCGGCGACGGCATCGCGCCCGAGTTCCTGCACCATCTGTTCAGCCGCTTCCGCCAGGCCGATGGCACCACCACCCGCCGCCATGGCGGCCTGGGCCTGGGCCTGGCCATCGTGCAGCAGCTGGTGGAACTGCACGGCGGCACGATCAGCGCAGCCAGCGACGGCCATGGCCATGGCTCGACGTTCACCGTGCGCCTGCCGCAGTACCTGCCCGATGCCGACCGCCGGCCGCTGCGCGAAGTGTTCAGCGGCCCGATCCTCGACCCGACCGTGGTCGAGCCGTATCCGCTGCGCGGCCTGCATGTGCTGGCCGTGGACGACCAGCCGGAAGTGCTGGAATACCTGCGGCGCATGCTGGAAGAGCAGGGCGCCAGTGTCTCGGCGGTCAGTTCGGCCGGTGAAGCGCTGGCCCTGCTGGCCGACAGCGGCCACCTGCAGTACCAGGTGATGCTGACTGACATCGGCATGCCGGGCATGGATGGCTATGGCCTGGTGCGCACGTTGCGCGAGGACATGGGCGTGGCGGCGACCGACCTTCCCGCCGTGGCGGTGACCGCGCTGGCACGTGCCGACGACCGCCGCCGCGCACTGGCCTCGGGCTTCCAGGAACACGTCGCCAAGCCGTACTCGGTGGCGCAGCTGGTCTCGGCCGTGCGCAGCGTGCAGCCGGAACGCCGTGGCGACGCCTTGCACTGAGCACCCAGGAGGTTCACCGATGTCCCGTATTGCGCCCCGCATCCACACCGATCCAGCGCAGATCGCCCATCTGGAAGCCCTGTTGCCGCAGCTGGGTGGCGAATGGCAGGTGCAGCTGACCCTGCATGATGGCCGCCGCCTGCTGGGCACCGTGGCCGTGCGCCCGACGCTGCAGCAGTACCGCAATGAAGCAGGTGATGAAGGCAGCAACGGCCAGCTGCGCCTGGACGACTACGACAACCCGGTGCAGCAGCACCACGTCTGGCTGGATGAGATCGCCAGCGTCAGCCGGCTGCCGCCGAAGGCGCCGTCACAGGTCTGAAACGGTGGCGCTGGGCCATGCCCGGCGCCACCCCGCATCTCAATGCTCGAACACGGTCGGCGTTGCCTCGAACCGGCGCGCATAGGCACGCTCGTCGGCCACGCGGGCCACTTCGTCGTCGGCCAGGTCCGGTGCCCCATAGACCGCATAGGCCACGCTGCCATCGGCGCCATGGCCGACCTGGTGCAGGCGGTAGCGCGAATGCCCACCACCGGTGTCCTCGGGGTAATGCACGGGCGGGTGGCTGCCTTCCAGGTCCATCTCACTGTTGTCGACCACTCCACCGACGAACAAGGCGCGCATGCAGGTTCTCCTGGGGTTTGCTGGGGGAGCCCTTACCCTGAACGCTTCGATGTTGTCGGCGCATCAACAGCCCGTTGAACTTTCGCAAAGCGGCCCCCCGGGGCCAGCCCAGCGGGGGCGGTACAATGGACGGCCCTACGCTTGAAGTACCCGCGCCGATGGCCACCAGCAACGACGCCCCCCTGCAGACCCTGCTCCTGCCGTTCAGCAACGGCACCCTGCACTGGCCCGACGGCCCGGTCGCCTTCCTCCGTGCCCGCGATGGCTGGCCGCTGCGCGAGATCGCCGGCAACCGCGAAGTGCATTGCGAGCAGAGCTTCGCCCCATTTGCCGAGCCGCTGCAGCAGGCCGCCGGCTGGACCGTCAGCGGCCAGATCGACGATGCCGCCGGCAAGGGCCGCTACCCGCTGGTGCTGGTGCTGCCGCCGCGCCAGCGTGAAGAAGCCCGCGCGCTGTTCGCCCGCGCCCTGGCCCTGGTGGCCGAGGGTGGCCGCATCGTCGCCTGCCAGTCCAACAACGAAGGCGCCCGCTCCGGCGAGGGCGACCTCAAGCAGCTGACCGGCCTCGGCGGCTGCCTGACCAAGAACCACTGCCGCGTGTACTGGACCGCGCCGCTGCAGGGCCAGCACGATGCCGACCTGGCCAAGCGCTGGAGCGCGCTGGACGCGGTGCGTCCGATCGTCGGCGGCCGCTTCCTCAGCCGCCCGGGCGTGTTCGCCTGGGACCGCATCGACCCGGCCTCGGCGCTGCTGGCCGAACACCTCCCCGCCGACCTGGCCGGCCGTGCCGCCGATCTCGGTGCCGGCTACGGCTACCTGTCGCGCGAGCTGCTGGAGCGCTGCCCGAAGATCACCGCGCTGGACCTGTATGAAGCCGAGCAGCGTGCGCTGGCCCTGGCCGAACTGAACCTGGCGCCGCCGCCGCGCGCGCTGTCGCTGCGCTTCCTGTGGCGCGACGTCACCGCCGGCGTCGAGCCGGGCTACGACGTCATCATCAGCAACCCGCCGTTCCACACCCCGTCGCGCGCCGACCGCCCGGACATCGGCCAGCGCTTCATCGCCGTGGCCGCGCAGGCGCTGCGCCCGGGCGGCCGCCTGTATGTGGTGGCCAACCGCCATCTGCCCTACGAGTACACGCTCAACGAGAGCTTCGGCGCCGTGCGCGTGATCGCCGAGCGCGATGGCTTCAAGCTGGTCGAGGCGGTGAAGGGGAAGGGCAAGTGAAGCTGGTCAAGCTGATTGCCAACCTGGGGTACGGCAGCCGCAAGCAGGTGCAGTGGATGTTCCGCGAGGGCCGCGTCACCGATGCCGACGGCGAAGTGCTGTACGCCGATGACCAGGTGCCGCACGAAGCGATCCGCGTTGATGGCGAGCCGCTGGACCCGCCGGTGGGCCTGTCGTTGGCGTTGTACAAGCCGGCCGGCTACACCTGTTCGACCAAGGACACCGGCCGCCTGATCTACGATCTGCTGCCGCCGCGCTTCCGCGACCGCGACCCGGTGCTGTCCACCGTCGGCCGCCTGGACCGCGAGACCAGTGGCCTGCTGCTGCTGACCGACGATGGTGGCCTGCTGCACCGGATCATCTCGCCGAAGTCGAAGCTGCCCAAGGTCTACGACGTGGAACTGGCCGAGGACCTGCGCGGCGATGAAGTGGCGCAGTTCGCCAGCGGCACGCTGATGCTGGAAGCGGAGAAGACGCCCCTGCTGCCGGCTGAACTCGAGGTGCTGGGCCCGCGCAAGGCGCGCCTGGTGCTGCACGAAGGCCGCTACCATCAGGTACGCCGCATGTTCGCCGCCGTCGGCAACCACGTGCAGGCCCTGCACCGCAGCCGCGTTGGCGGCCTGGACCTGCAGGGGCTGGACGAAGGCCAATGGCGGATGCTGACCTCCACCGACCTGGACACCCTGTTCGCTCCATGACCTCCCTCGCTGCGCTGTCGTTCCTCCCGGATGCCGTCATCTTCGACATGGACGGCCTGATGATCGACAGCGAGCGGGTGTCGATCGCCTGTTGGAGCGAGGCGGCCGCCGAACTCGGGCTGCCGCTGGACGCGACGTTCTTCGTGCGCATGGTCGGCCTGGGTGACCGTGACAGCCAGGCGCTGCTGCGCGGGCAGGGCGTGTCGGACGCGATGATCGAGACGATGGCGGCACGCTGCCACGACCTCTACGAGGCGCGCACGCAGACCGGCCTGCCGTTGCGGCCGGGTATCCTGGAGCTGCTGGAACTGCTGAAGGCGCACGCCATTCCGCGTGCCGTGGCGACCACCACGCGGCAGCCGCGGGCCAACCGCAAGCTGGCCGCGGCCGGCCTGCTGCCGTACTTCGATGCGGTGATCACCAGCGGCGACGTCGCCCACCCGAAGCCGGCGCCGGACATCTACCTGCTGGCCGCACAGCGGCTGGGCAAGGCACCGGAACGCTGCCTGGCGCTGGAGGATTCACCAGCCGGCACGCGTGCCGCCGTGGCGGCGGGGATGACCGTGATCCAGGTGCCGGACCTGGTGCATCCGGATGAAGAACTGCGCGCATTGGGCCACCGCATCGTCAGCTCGCTGGTGGATGCCCACGCCCTGCTGGTGCCGCTGCTGCCGAAGTAACGGTAGGTGCCGACCACCGCCCTGGTGGGTGCCGACCACGCCCTGGTGGGTTCCGCCCCGTGGTTGGGCCCCGTGACCCCCCCCCCCCCGCGCTGG
>JAFAFD010000312.1 GCA_023423675.1 Pseudomonadota bacterium
GGCTCGGAGATGTTTATAAGCGACAGCTTCTGCGGTGGGGGGGGCGGGGGGCGCGGCGGGTTCGGCCGGGGCCGCCGGGGCGGCGGACGGCTGGGCATTGCAGCCGGCCAACAGGATCGCGAGGGCCAGGGCGGTGGGGCGCAGCAGGGGCATGGCAGCTCCGGGAAAGCGGGTCTGGCCCCGATCCTGCTAATCCTGACTTCGTGATGATGTGAACGCGCCGCCCCGGTTTGCACTAAATTTGTGCAATGAGCCACGACGCCATCCCCGATTCCATCCTCGACGAACTGGTCACACCGTTGCTGCGGCTGGATCTGGCGGGTGGCATCCGCGACGCCAACGTCGCTGCTGCCGGTTGGCTGGGAGTCAGCCGGCGTCGCCTGGTAGGCCTGCATGCGGCCGCGCTGGAGCGCGAAGGCCAGGGCCTTGCCGAAGTGTTGGCGCAGTCGCCGGAAGCGCCCACCCGCCTGCGCCGGATCGGCCTGGCCTTTCCCGGCAGCGACCAGTTGCATTTCGCCGACCTGTGGTTGTCCAGCGCGGAACAGGGCTACTGGCTGGAGGTGCATCCGGTCGATGAATTCCCCGGCAGTGATCCGGCCGACGTGCTGCCCACCGCGCTGACCGCCTCGCTGAAGGGGCTGGCGCATGAACTGCGCAACCCGCTGGTCGGCATCAAGGGCGCGGCACAGTTGCTGTCCCGGCGGGTCGATGCGGACAGCCGCGAACTCACCGGGATCATCGAAAGCGAAGTCGAACGGCTGGCGGCCTTGGTCGACGGCCTGCTCAACCCGGCACCGCCGCGTGCATTCGAGCCGCTCAACATCCATGCAGTGCTGGAGCGGGTGCTGCGGCTGGCCGAAAGCGACGCCGGCTGGGTGGTGCGCCTGCAGCGTGACTACGACCCGTCGCTGCCGGAATTCCCCGGCGATGCCGACCGCCTGACCCAGGCGGTGTGGAACCTGGTGCGCAATGCGATCGACGCCGGCGCCACCACCGTGCAGCTGCGCACCCGCGCCGACCACGGCGTGCGCATTGGCGAAGAGCTGCATGCACTGGCGCTGCGTATCGAGATCGCCGACGACGGCCGCGGAGTGCCGGCGGAGCTGACCGACCGGCTGTTCCTGCCGCTGGTCAGCGGCCGCCCGGACGGCACCGGGCTGGGCCTGGCGCTGAGCCAGCAGGTGGTGCGCGAGCATCGCGGTTCACTGACCTACCGCTCGCGCCCCGGGCATACCGTGTTCACCCTGCTGATGCCGCTGCACAGCCAGGACGAGGAGGCCAGCCATGAGTGAGCCCGCGCAGATCTGGGTGGTGGATGACGACCGTTCGGTGCGCTTCGTGCTGGCCGCCGCACTGAGCGAGGCCGGCTATCGGGTCTCGGCGTTTGCGGATGCCGATGAAGTGCTGGATGCGCTGTCGCTGCAGCGGGCGCCGTCGCTGGTGATCACCGACGTGCGCATGCCCGGTGCCAGTGGGCTGGTGCTGCTGGAGCGGATCAAGCAGGCGATGCCGCGGCTGCCGGTGATCGTGATGTCCGCGCATACCGATGTGGCCAGCACCGCCGGCGCATTCCGCGGCGGTGCCCATGAATTCCTGTCCAAGCCGTTTGACCTCGACGAGGCGGTGGCGCTGGTGCGGCGGGCGCTACCCGACCATCAGGCCGACGAACGCCCGCGTGCGCTGCCGCAGGCGCCGGCGCAAGCGGAAGACGTGCCCACCCTGGTCGGCGAGGCGCCGGCCATGCGCGCGCTGTTCCGCTCGATCGGCAAGCTGGCGCAGGCGCCGCTGTCGGTGCTGATCACCGGTGAAACCGGCACCGGCAAGGAGCTGGTGGCGCGCGCGCTGCATCGCGAGTCGCCGCGCGCGGACAACCCGTTCGTGGCGCTGAACACCGCGGCGATCCCGGCCGAGTTGCTTGAGTCCGAGCTGTTCGGCCATGAGGCCGGCGCGTTCACCGGCGCCAATAAGCGCCATGTTGGCCGCTTCGAACAGGCCAACGGCGGCACCCTGTTCCTGGACGAGATCGGCGACATGCCGGCCAGCCTGCAGACGCGGTTGCTGCGTGTGCTGGCGCAGGGCGAGTTCTTCCGCGTCGGCGGGCGCGAGCTGATCCGCGTCGACGTGCGGGTGATCGCGGCCACACACCAGCCGCTGGAAGCACTGGTGGAGCAGGGCCGTTTCCGCGCCGACTTGCTGCACCGGTTGGACGTGGTGCGCCTGCGCCTGCCGCCGCTGCGCGAGCGCCGCGAGGACATCCCGCAACTGGCGGAGCGCTTCCTGGCCAATGCGACCCATCGGCTGGAGGTACCGGCCAAGCGATTCGCCACGCCGGTGCTGGCACGCCTGCAGGCCTACGGGTGGCCGGGCAATGTGCGCGAACTGGAAAACGTATGCTGGCGCCTTGCCGCGCTGGCGCCGGGGGACGTGATAGGCATCGGTGACCTGGCGGAAGCCTTGCCCGAAGCCGCGCAGGCCGGCGCGGAGGTCGGTGCGGACGCGGGTTGGACGCAGGGCCTGCAGGACTGGACCCGGCAACAGCTGCTGGCCGGGGCCGAGGGCGTGCATGCCACCGCCAAGGGGTTGTTCGACCAGGCCGTGCTGGAAGCGGCGCTGGCGCATTGCAACGGTCATCGTGGCGATGCCGCCACCGCACTGGGACTGGGCCGCAACACGGTGACCCGCAAGCTGGGCTCGTCGCGCAAGCGGCGCTGAACCGGTGCCGGTCTTCATGGCATCTGAAGGCGGGGCTGGGCACACTAGCAGGCCTGTTTCCACGCCAGTCCGAGGAGTTCCCATGCGCCTGCGTTCGACACTCAGCCTGTTCGCTGCCCTGGTCGCGGCGGGTTGCGCCAGCACCGGTTCCGGTGATGCGGCATCCAGCGGCGCGGCACCCAAGCCCGCTGCCAGCAGCACCGCCAAGCAAGCGACGGTCAAGCTGGCCCCGGCCTCCGGCAGCCTGGTCAGCGGCATGCTGACCCTGAAGCCGATGGGCGATGGCGTGCACATCACCGGGGAGATCGGCGGCCTGACCGCCGGCGGCACCCACGGCTTCCACATCCACGAGAAGGGCGACTGCAGCGCGGCCGATGCGACCAGCGCCGGTGGCCATTTCAATCCGGGTGCGCAGCCGCACGGCCGTGCCGGCCAGGGCGCGCACCACGCCGGTGATGCCGACAACCTGGTGGCCGATGGCAAGGGCGTGGCCAAGGTCAACGTGCACCAGTCCGGGGTGGTCCTGGGTGGCGGCGCGGCGAACGACATCGCCGGGCGTGCGGTGATCGTGCACGCCAAGGCCGACGACTACACCAGCCAGCCCACCGGCGATGCCGGCGGCCGCATCGCCTGCGGCGTGATCACCGTGACCCGCTGATGCGGGTGTCTGCCTGAATCAGCGCAGGCAGTCGCTGCTGCCGTCCGCGCAATGCACGAACTGCAGCGGCACGCCGTGCGCGCCCAGCACGGCGGCGAACTGCCGCTGGCGGGCCTGGAACATGTCGAAGCCGCGGTCCAGGCGCGCGCCGTCGGTTTCCCCGGCGGCGTAGCGCTGGCGCCAAGCGGCCGGGTCAAGCAGCGCGATGCGCACTTCGCCATCGCCGTAGCGGGCCAGCGGTTCCGGGCCGGCATCCAGCCAGGCTTCGGCGTCCGGTTCCAGCAACGCGACCTGCAGCAGCGACCACAGCGGCTCCAGGCCGACGTTGCGGTACTGCAGCGCCATCATCGCGGCGAGGTCGTGCGCGCTGAGGTAGCGCGCATGTTCGACGTCCGCGCCCAGCCCGTCCTGAAGCGCCAGCGCGGTGTCGGCCTGGGCCATGCCACGGTCCAGCAGGCTGTCTTCCAGCGCGTCACCGGCCGCCTGCGCGGCATCGCCCTGCAGCACGAACGGCAGCACCCGCAAGCCACCGCCGGCGAGTTCCGCTTCGGCCTGCAACGGCATCGGCACATCGCCTTCGGCGTCGGCACCAAAACCGACCATGCGAGGGCCTTGCGCCTGCCCGGGTGCACGCTGCAACAGTTCCAGTGCGCGCCGGTGCAGCGGCCAACCCGGGCGCAGCGCCTCGGCGGGATCGAAATGCGCGGCCAGCAGGGCCAGGTTGCAGTCGCGCACCTGCGGCACCAGTGCGGCCAGGTCGCGGCCCAGCAGGGCGACCACGTCGCCGGCGCTGGCGGCGTCCAGTGCGGCGCGGGCCGGTTGGGCGCCGTCGCGCAGTTCCAGCGCAATCACGCCGCGGAACGTTGCAGGACCGGCGGCGATGGAAGCGGATGCGGTCATTCGGGAGTCGAGCTTATGTTCGGTGGGGCGGCGTTACACTCGGGTCATTATGCCCGCGCGGCGGGCCCCAGCCTGAGGTGTCCTGATGTTGCATGGTCGTCCTGTCGCCGTTCTCGGCGGTGTCCGCATCCCGTTCTGCCGGCAGAACACCGCGTATACCGATGTCGGCAACCTCGGCATGTCGGTGCGCACGCTGGGTGCATTGGTCGAGAAATTCGGCCTGCACGGCCAGCAATTGGGCGAAGTGGCGATGGGTGCGGTGATCAAGCATTCCTCGGACTGGAACCTTGGCCGTGAAGCCGCGCTGTCCTCCGGCCTGTCGCCGCTGACTCCCGGCATCACCCTGCAGCGCGCCTGCGGCACCTCGCTGGACACGATTGCCTATATCGCCGGCAAGATCGGCACCGGCCAGATCGAGGTCGGCATCGGCGGTGGTTCGGACACCACTTCGGACGTGCCGATCGTGTACGGCCAGGCCCTGCGCCGCCGCCTGTTGCAGGCCGCTGCGGCAAAGACGCCGAAGCAGAAGCTGGCCGCGTTCAAGGGCTTCAAGTTCTCCGAGCTGAAGCCGGATTTCCCGGGCGTGGCCGAGCCGCGTACCGGCAAGTCGATGGGCCAGCACTGCGAGGACATGGCCAAGGAATGGAACATCTCGCGCGATTCGCAGGATGAGCTGGCCGCCGCCTCGCACCACAAGCTGGCCGCCGCCTACGAGCGCGGGTTCTTCGACGACCTGGTGGTGAGCTTCCGCGGTGTCTCGCGTGACAACAACATGCGCCCGGACACCAGCATCGAGAAGCTGGCCACGCTGAAGCCGGCCTTCGACAAAGTCTCCGGCAAGGGCACCCTGACCGCCGGCAATTCCACCCCGCTGACTGATGGCGCCTCCGCCTGCCTGCTGGCCACCGACGAATGGGCCGCGCAGCATGGCCACGAGGTGCTCTGCCACATGCGCGACGTGCAGGTTTCGGCGGTGGACTTCGTCCACGGCGAGGGCCTGCTGATGGCGCCCACCGTGGCGGTAGCCGAGATCCTGAAGCGCAACAACCTGACCCTGCAGGATTTCGACATCTACGAAATCCACGAGGCGTTCGCCGCGCAGGTGCTGTGCACGCTGCGTGCGTGGGAAGACGAAACCTATTGCCGCGAGCGCCTGGGCCTGCCTGCGCCGCTGGGCAGGATCGACCCGGCCAAGCTCAACCCGGTGGGTTCCTCGCTGGCTGCCGGCCATCCGTTCGCCGCCACCGGCGCGCGCATCGTGGCCGCCGCCGCCAAGCAGCTGAAGGAACGTGGCAGCGGCCGCGCGCTGATCAGCATCTGCACCGCCGGCGGCATGGGCGTGGTGGCGATCCTGGAGCGCTGAGGCCGCAGGCAGCCGCTGGAACGAAAACGCCGCGTCACTGACGCGGCGTTTTCATATGCGGCGACAGGTTCTGTCAGGGCTTCAATGCCTTCTCGAACAACTCCCAGATCCGCCGGTACTCGTCGTACCAGCTGTCGGCATGGGTGAAGCCGTGGCGCTCAAGCGGATAGCCGGCCAGTTCCCACTTGTCCTTGCGCAGTTCGATCAGGCGCTGCGCCAGCATCACCGAGTCCTTGTAGAACACGTTGTCGTCGATTATCCCGTGCGCGATCAGCAGGTGGTCCTGCAGGCCCTCGGCGTACTCCAGCGGTGACGAGCGCTTGTAGGCCTCGGGATCGAGCTCGGGCGTGTTGAGGATGTTGCTGGTGTACTCGTGGTTGTACTGCGACCAGTCGGTCACCGGGCGCAGCGCGGCACCGGCCTTGAACACGCCGGGCTTCTGGAACAGCGCGGCGAAGGTCATGAAGCCGCCATAGCTGCCGCCGTAGATGCCGGCGCGGTCGCGGTCGCCCTGCTTGTGTTCGACCAGCCAGTCCAGGCCGTCCAGGTAGTCCTCCAGCTCCGGCTTGCCCATCCAGCGGTAGATCGCGGTGCGCCAGTCGCGGCCGTAGCCTTCGCTGGCGCGGTTGGCGGGGTCCAGCACGATGTAGCCCTGCTGCACCAGCAGGTTGTGGAACATCTGCTCGCGGAAGTAGTTCGGATAGCGTGCGCTGACGTTCTGCAGGTAGCCGGCGCCGTGCACGAACATCACGATCGGGTATTTCCTGCCCGGCTCCAGTGTGGCCGGTGCGTAGTACTTGCCCCAGATGGTGCCGGCGCCGTGCTTGCTGGGCACCTGCACGAGTTGTGGCTGCACCCATTCACGCGCCGCGAACTCGGCGGTGCGGGAATCTGTGAGCCGGCGGGCGGTGCCGCCAGCGGCATCGATCACCGAAAGCTGCGGCGGTACATAGGCGGATGAATGGCGCACCAGCAGCTTGCTGCCGTCGGGCGAGACGCTGAAATCCTCCACCCCGTCGAGCGCGGTCACTTCGCGCACCGCGCCGCCGTTGGCATCGACCGCGCAGACTTCGTAATCACCGGGCGCCTTGCGGTTGCACAGGAAGTAGAAGCCGTTGCCGTCGCGCGCGGGGGCGACCTGCGAGGTCTCCCAACGGCCGTCGGTGAGCTGGCTGCGCGTGCTGCCATCCAGTGTGTACAGGTGCGAGTAGCCGCTTTCCTCGCTCAGGTACCAGAGCTTGCCGTTCGGCAGCCAGCCGAACTCGTTGAAGGCCCAGTTGATCCAGGCCGGATCGGTCAGGCGGTGCCGGGTTTGCAGGGTTGCCGCATCGAGATCGACACCGGCAATCCAGCGATCCTTGTTGTCGATGGCGCGCACCAGCAGCGCGACCGCACGCGAATCGTCACGCCAGTGGATGGCCGGGCCGCTGCCGTCGCCATCGGTTTCGATGCGCACCGGGCGGTTGCCCTTCAGCGCGTCCTTGCCGGCGGCCTTGCGCATTGCCGCCAGTGGATCGGTAGCGATGCCGGGCAGGGCATCAAACTTCAGTTCGCGGACCTTGCCGGTGGTTACGTCAGCCAGCCACAGCGTGTGCGGCAGCGGTTCCCCGCGGCCGACGCGGGTGCGTACGTCCTCGAACTCCTCGTAGCCGGACTCGGTGACGTACTTCGGCATCTTGCCGGTCTGGCCGCCCTCGGCGCCCTTCTTGGTGGTCACCACCAGCACCCAGCGCCCGTCCGGCGACAGAGCCGAATCGGCGACCTCGACGTCCTTGCCCAGGTAGATCGGTGCCGGTGCGCGGGTCGGGTCGAGCTTGCGCCAGTTGTCGTTTTGCGTACGCGCGGCATCGCGGCGGGCGCGGTCATCCTTGAGGGTCTCGATCAGGCGTAGCTGGCGATCACGCAGATCGTCGGCCTCGGGCGCCTTGTCCGGCGCATCTTCTGTCTTCAGCTGTGCCGCCTGTGCCACCTCGCGTCCGCTCCAGCGATACCAGTCGCTGCCCACGCGCCAGACCAGGCCGCCTTCGCGGCTCCATTGCAGTTGGGTGGCACTGTCATTGCTGCGGGTCAGCTGGGTGAGCGCACCGCTGCGCAGGTCGCGCACGAACACATCGCCATTGCGGATAAATGCGCTGCGGGTGCGGCCGGTATCGAACTGCGCGTCTGCAGTGTCCAGTTGCGCGCGTGAAGCATCGTCCAGGCGCTTGGGCGTGCCGCCTTCGATGCCGACTTCCCAGCTATCACGGATCGTCGCGCCCTTGCGCTTGAGCAGGTACTGTGCGCCATGGCTGTCCCAGCGCCACCAGGCGCGTTCCACCGGCGGGCCGATCCAGTCCGGGTCCGCCATCGCCTGCGACAGGGTGATCGGGGTGGACGCATTGTCTGCATTGGCTGCGATGGTGGTCAGCAGCAGGGCGAAGGCGAGCGGGGCAAGGCGCATGCAGATATCCAGTCAGGCAACCGGCGCAGCCTAACAGTCCGGTCCGCGTGCGCTTGTGCCGATGGTCCCGCGCATGGCCGGTTCCGCCTGCGCGCGCTTTCCCGCACAATCGGGGCTGTTCCTGCACAGGCGGTTCCCCCGGATCGCGATGCTCGCTTACGTCTACAAGAGCCTGAAAAAGGCCGATACCTACGTCTACCTCGCCGGGCGCGACGAATTCGATCGCCTGCCGGAACCGGTGCGCGCCCAGTTGGGTACGCTGCAGTTCGTGCTGGAGGTGGCGCTTACCCCCGAACGCACGTTGGCCCAGGCCGACCCGGCGGTGGTGCGCGAGAACCTGGCGATGCGCGGTTTCCATGTGCAGTTCCCGCCGACCATGGCAGATCCGATGACCGACGACTGGGGCACCGATGCCTGAGCGCACTTCCGGCATGGGCGCGGCGTTGCTCGCACTGGGCGTGGTGCTGGCGTTGGCCAGTGCATTCGATGGCGCCAGCGCCGGCGTGCTGGCCTGGCTGGCGCAGGGGCCGGCCGCGCTCGGCATCGCCCGTTTGCGCGGCAGCCGTGCCCGCACGAGCCTGCAGCGCGACGCCGGCACCCTGGCGATCGCCTGGGCCGGCGGTTTCCTGCTGGCTGCAGTGCTGGCCGCCTGGCCGCTGTACCGCTTGCTGACGGCGCCGTCGCTGTTGCCGGTGATTGTGTTGAGCCTGGCCGCGGGCCTGGTGCTGGTGCTGCTGTGGTTCCAGTGGCCGGCGTTGCACGCCCTGGAACGGGACGGCCGTGGCTTTCGCTTCGCAGCTGCCGCGCAGGACGCGCAGGAGCGCCAATCCTGGCGCGGCCTGTTGCAGGTTGCGCTGCCGGTATTCCTGCTGCTGGCGCTGGGCATCGCGCTGGCCTGGCCGGGCGTACTGGCGGGCACCAGTCGCGTGGTCGCCGCCGTGGCGTTCGCCGCGCTGGTGCCGCTGGCGCATCTGCTGCTGCAGTCGGCGCCCGGGCGTGCCAGCACCGCGCACGCCTTGCCGGTGGTGGAGATGGAGGAACCGGAAGACGAAGATGATGCCGAGGACGCGCTGGACCTTGCGCCGGTCAGCATCGCCACCCTGCCGGATGCCGCCGAAGTCGCCACTGCGGTCGACGTGGCCGGGCTGAGCCGCGAGCTGTACCTGGCCGCACGCAATGGCCGGGTCGAGCGCGCGCTGCACCTGCTGGAGACCGGCGCGGATCCGAATGCGCTGCCGGAAACGGATGCGCGTGATCGCCGCAGCCTGCCGGTGCTGGCCGCGCTGCTGCCGGACCTGCGCCTGCTGCGCGCGCTGATCGCGCATGGTGCCGACGTCAATGCCGCGCACGCCGGCATGCGCCCGCTGCTCGCCGCCACCCGCGACAGCTGGCATGGCCGCCCGGAAGCGGTGATGACCCTGCTCACCAACGGCGCCGATCCGCACGCCACCGATGTGGACGGCAACACCCCGCTGCACCACGCCACCCGCAGTTCGGACCCAGGCGTCGCCGCGCTGTTGCGCGATGCCGGCGCCGACATGAATGCCCTCAACGCGGATGGCGTATCGCCGCTGGGCACTGCCTGCATCGCCGGCAACTGGCGTCTCGCCCGCTTCCTGCTGGAGCGCGGCGCCAAGGCCGAACCCGAAGGCGGTCAGCCAGCACTGCTGGCCGCGGCCGGCACCGAAGAGGACGATGCCGCCGGCGTGCAGCTGCTGTTGCGGCACAAGGCGCGTGTCGACGCACGCGACAGCCGCAACCGCAGCGCCCTGCACGAAGCCGCCAGCGCCGGCCACGCCGGTATCTGCGAGGCCCTGCTGGACGCCGGCGCCAGCGTGGATGCCGGTGATGCCGAAGGCCGCACGCCGCTGCTGGAAGCGGCCCGTGCCGGTCACTTGGCCGCGCTGGAGGTGTTGATCACGGCGCGTGCGGACAGCGGTGCGCGCGACGGCCATGGCGCCAACGCCCTGCACCTGGCCTGCGCGGCGGAAGCGCCCAGCGCCGGTATGGTGCGGCGCCTGCTGGAGCTGGGTGTGGATGCACATGCGGCGGATGCCGAAGGCCAGAGTGCGATCGACATCGCCACCGCGGCCGGCCGCTGGACCCTGGTGGCGGCGATGGATCCGGAGCGCCACCTGCCGGTGGCGATGCGCGGCGATGACGCCAGCCAGCCGGATCGCCCGCCGCTGCTGCTGCTGCGCGAGCGCCTGCTGGACGATGCCGATGCCGACGCACTGGCGGGGCTGCGACCGTTGGTGGGTGCGCGCGAACTGGACACCCTGCTGTGTGACGACGAGATCGCCGCAGCACCGGAACGGATCCACTGGCTGCTGCAACAAGGTGCCGCGGTGGATGCACGCGTGCCGGGCACCCTGCTGCCGGTGCAGGCCGCGCTGGCAAAGGGCAGTGCCGGCATCCCCAGCCTGCGGCCGCTGTTCGCGGCCGGTGGCTCCCCTGCCGGTGGCGGTGGCCTGGCGCGTTACATGGCGGCCTGCCTGGCCGCGCCGGGCGGTGCAGGTGATGAAGCCTTCGCCCTCGAATTGCTGGAGCGCGGCGCGGATCCGTTCGGCGTGTCGCCGGCCGGTGATCCGCCGGTCGCGTTGGCGGTGCGCCTGCAATGGCCGCGCCTGCTGCAGAGGCTGATCGCGACCGGTGTGGACCTGGATGCACGCGACAGCCACGGCATGAGCGCGCTGCACCTGGCCGCCGCGCTGGGCCAGGAAGACGCGATCAAGCCGCTGGTGGCGGCAGGTGCCGCGCCGGACCGTCGCGCCGCCGATGGGCAAACCCCGCTGGGCGTGGCGCTGGCCGCCGGCCGGCGTGACCTGGCCGCATGGCTGTACTGGCGCGGCT
>JAFAFD010000325.1 GCA_023423675.1 Pseudomonadota bacterium
CAACCCATGCGCAGTCGATGATCGAGGATGTCTACGCCTTCATGGGGAACCATCCCGAGCCGCCATTAACCGTGCTTGCCACGCGTGACGGAGAGGCCATGCGCAGCCGCTACCGGGTGCGCGGCACACCGGGCCTTGCCGATGGCTACTACGTCCCATCCATCATTGACACTACCGCCGTGATCACACTGGCCCGCAGCGATCGGGTGGATCGCTATCTGCGCCCCTATGCGCCGACCTATCGCGAGAACAACCAGGACACGCGATTTGATCTGAGCAAGTTGTGGTTTCACTACTTCGAGGCCAAGAGGTGCGTCGGGAAGGAGTACGAGGCCCGGGAAAGCGCACGTGGCGTTCAGGATCCCTGGTTCCCCGGCACCCTCCCCACCGAGCAGTGGCAGGCAACCCTTCCCGAACTCTGGAAGCACACCAACAACGTCGGCCCCGGAAAGTTCACGCAGACGCCCTGGCTGCCCGTGCGCTGGCCGCAGCATCAGATCAACGAGTTCGACCGCATGCCGCAGCTGGGGCATCTGCATCGGCCGATCAAGGTGGTGCTGCACGATGCCGAGGGCAAGCCGCTGAAACCCGCCCTGCAAGCCCAGGCGCTAGCCCAGGGCTGGAAACAGGCGCTGGCCACGTTGCCTGAAGGTCATGCCCCCGTGCGTGTTTTCCACGACAGCCACGACGGCACCGCACTGGGCATTGCGTTGAACGCGGCCCTGCATTCCTTGAACACAGACGGGCATGGCCTGGAATTGAACAACGTGAACGAGGGTTACGACATCGGCCGCCGCATCGGCAACGTGGGCATCACCAGCCCGGTGGTGCAGATCGGCCTGGGCGCGATTGCCAGCTACCACGAAGGCGGCGTGAGTGCCGTGGTCTATGCCGGTGCCGATGGCAGCGCGACGATCCAGATGGTGCGGCCGCCCAGTACCGAGGAGAAGGCACGCAATGATGCCCAGCATCGAACGGCTGATCCCTTCATGTGGCGGGTGCCAGGAGGGGGCAGCTGACAAACACGGAGGTATCGAAATCAGCTCTCCCTTGTGTCAAGAAATGAGAATCGAGTGTCATGAAGAAACCAGAATCCCGCAGCGACGTATCCACCTGGCACCGTATTGGGCTGTTCATTTCAGGGGTTCTCCTCTGTACTGTTTACGCGACGCTGTTTGGATTCCGCTCGCTCAAGCTGAGTGGAATGCAGGCGCTCGCCGTTGCGGGCGTTGTCATGTGGATTGTCGGCGTGGGGACGGTAGCGTCCACCCTCCTGATGTGGCTGTACGCCATCAAGCAGGAGCCGTGGCGACGCGGCAGGAGGTCATTCTGGTTCATCGCTCAGGCGGTTCTGATTCTAGGACCGTGGACTCTGATCGGTATATTCACGCTGATCTTTCTGGCGGAAGCTTGAGCCCGATGACGTGCTCAGATTCCAGCGCGTCTGGATCAGCGCAGCACCCTATGCGAGTCGACCTGAAATGAAATCGCCTGTCTGTCTGGGTGATGCCACCAGCAGCGGTGGCGAAGTGGTGGACTGCCAGTGCGACAGCACGCACAGGGTCAACGGTCATCCCATTGCTGTGGTGGGGGATCAAGCGACCTGCCCGTTGCATGGGGGTACCTTCCCATTTGTTGAAGGCCACCCGGCGCGCTTCATGGGTGGCCAGCCCATCGTGCTGGAAGGGCATCGCCTCGCCTGCGGCTGCCACGCCATCGCAGCAGTCGCGCTGCGCATCGGCGTGGACTGAGCTGCCTGAACAGCTCCCGCAGTTGCCGATGAAACATTTTGCACTGCGCAAAAGCTGTGCTATCAATACACCCCATGAATGCCGTCCACGCCAACTTTTATTGGTATTACTTTCCGAAGCCCCAGGCGGAGGAAGGACTGCGTTCACCCTGAAGAAACCTTCAGACGCATTCCCGAAAGCCGCCAGCGAACCTGGCGGCTTTTTTCATGTCGCCACGCTGGGGACCCCCAACGTTCCGGAGAACCCCCGCAATGCCCCCGCACACCGACGACCTTCGCATCCGCACCATCGAACCGCTGACACCGCCCGCCCAGCTGCTGGCGATGCTGCCCTGCGACGATGAAGCCTCCGACACCGTCAGCGCCTCGCGCGCGGCCCTGCACGAGATCCTGCATGGCCGTGACGACCGCCTGGCCGTGGTGGTGGGCCCGTGCTCGATCCACGACCCGCACGCTGCCATCGAATACGCCCAGCGCCTGAAGCCCCTGCGCGATGCGCTGGCCGGCGAACTGGAAATCGTCATGCGCGTGTACTTCGAAAAGCCGCGCACCACGGTGGGCTGGAAGGGGCTGATCAACGATCCGGACCTGGATGGCAGCTTCAAGATCGACAAGGGCCTGCGCATTGCCCGCGGCCTGCTGCGCGACATCAACAAGCTGGGCCTGCCGGCCGGTGTCGAGTTCCTCGATGTGATCTCGCCGCAGTACATCGCCGATCTGGTTGCCTGGGGCGCCATTGGCGCGCGCACCACCGAAAGCCAGGTGCACCGCGAACTGGCCTCGGGCCTTTCCTGCCCGGTCGGCTTCAAGAACGGCACCGACGGCAACGTCAAGATCGCGGCCGATGCAGTGGGCGCAGCGTCCAACCCGCATCACTTCCTGTCGGTCACCAAGCAGGGTGGCACCGCCATCGTGTCGACCACCGGTAATCCGGATTGCCATGTGATCCTGCGTGGCGGCAAGCAGCCGAACTACGATGCGGCCAGCGTCGGCGAGGCCTGCCAGGCACTGGCCAAGGCCAAGCTGCCGACGCGCCTGATGATCGATGCCAGCCACGCCAACAGCCTCAAGAACCCCGAAAACCAGCCGAAAGTGATCGAGGACATCGCCACCCAGCTGGAAGACGGCGAGCAGCGCATCGTCGGCGTGATGGTGGAAAGCCATCTGGTCGGCGGCCGCCAGGAACTGGTGGAAGGCCAGCCGCTGGTCTACGGCCAGAGCATCACCGATGGCTGCATTGATTGGGACACCACCGTGGACGTGCTGGAGCGCCTGGCCGCTGCCGTGCGCGCCCGTCGTGAAGTAAAGGTGTCTGAAGCCGCTTGATCGCGGCACGTGTGTGGATGGCGGCCAGCGCCTGCGGGGGTGCGGCCGCGATCAGGGTCGGTCGGAGTTGGAGGCCGACCCGTCCGCACCGGCGATGCGCCTGGCGCTGCGTAAGTGCGACAGCGCCAGGTACATCGCCGGGGTGGTGACACCGGTTCTCTGGTAGATCCTCGCCACGCGTGGATATGAGCCACAATCCGGCATCCTGTCCCTTCGGCTGCCGCCATGAATGAACTGCTCATCCCTGACGCTGCACAACGCGACGAATCGTCCGTCGAGATGATCCGTGTGTGGATCGCCGAACGCGGGCTGCATGCTTCGTTGAAGGTGGGGCTGTATGAGGATCGTCCC
>JAFAFD010000402.1 GCA_023423675.1 Pseudomonadota bacterium
GATTGCCACTGATGAGCTGGATGTTGAGCGAGTTGACCAGGGTGGATACCAGCGTGGCCGCGCTGACCGTGCCGGCGGTGAGCGTGCGTGTCTGTGGATAGGGCCCGGTGAAGCTGGCGCTCTGCAGTCCCGGTGTCGCGGTGGCGTAACCGCGGATGCTTACCGCGATCGGAATGGTGATATCGGCCACCGGGACGAGCGCACCCAGCACGCTAGCGCTCACCCGGACCTTGACGCTCAGGTTGGTCAGCGTAGCGGCGGTTAGGGCGGTGTCGGTCAGTACCGTGCTGCGGTTGAAGAAGGTGGCGTCGCTGATCTGCCCTACGTAGAGGTTCACCAAGCCCGGGCGCGCCTGCAGGGTCACCGCGTTGCCGACCAGGTTCACCGCCGAGATCGAGCCTTCGGCGCGTGCGACATCGGCGTAGACCTGCAGGTGCAGCACGTCAGCGCTGACGCTGGTGTTGGACAGCGAGACACCGAGCAGGTTGAGCCCGTTCAACGCGGCGGTGAGGGTGCCGGTGTTCAGGCCCTGCACCAGGTCCAGGTCGAGCTTGATGCGGATGGCCGCGCTGTGGAATGCCGCGCCCACCGTGCCGCAGGTGTAGCTCGGCGGTTCGATCACCTGCGCCCACAGGCGCACGTTGGCCACGCCGTTCAGACCGAGTGCCGCAGTGTTCACCGTGATCGGCGTCGGCGTGGTCAGCACGTTGCGGAAGTTGTAGAGCTGCACGCCGCCGGTCAGCAGGTCGAGCACGTTCAGGCGCACCGTGGCCAGCGAACCGGTCGGCAGCGCGACCTGCAGGATGTCGGCCAGGCGGATGCTGCCGGAGGTTCCGGCCACGCCCAGCGGCAGCACGTTCAGCACGTTGGCCGCGGCGGTCTGGCCGTCGGCCTGCAGCACCTGCACCATCGCCGCACGCAGCTGGCCCAGGCTGATGTTGGTATTGAGCACCTGGCTGGGGTCGCTGACGGTGACGCCGCCATTGAGCTGGGTCAGCAGTGCATTCAGATTGACGTTGGCGCCCGCCAGGCTGTTCCAGTCGGCGACGCTGAGATTGAGGCTGGTGCCCGGCAGCAGCGCGCTGAACAGCAGATTGAGGATCGGGCTCTGGGTGGAATCGACCGAGACCAGGCGCGGCCCGGCGCTGACGCAGGCCCCGGCGGTGCAGGCGGACTGGGCCTGTGCGCGCCCCAGGCAGGAAAGCATTGCCAGGACCACCAGCATCACCAGCGCCTGCCAGCGCAATGACGATGCTTTCACGCCCTTCACATTAACCATGCATCGTTCTCCGCCGATTTTTGGCAGAGGCACGCCGCGGCGACGTGATCAGCGCGTCGTCCTGGAGTAATCGCTCCGCCGGTGTCGCTCCCTGCGTGGGACTGCGTTCATTTCCGGTTCGGTGCGATTAATGCGAGGCAACGAAAGGCCGTCAAACAAGACGGCGTGAAATCGGGGGGAAGAGGCGCTTGCTGGCGCGCAGGAACGACGCGCAGGCCTCTTGAAGTGCAGACAGTGACAGCAATTCTGTACACGCAGAAAAAGTATTGCTGTCAGGGAAGCAGCGCTTACCGAACATGGAGAGGGGGTGAAAAATGCAGTCGATGTGCGACAGAATCCGGCGGGCCCGACTAACGGCTGGCCTTTCTCAAACGCAGTTGGCGTTGCATTGCGGGGTCCGCCGCAGCGCCGTGGCCCAGTGGGAACGTGAGGGCGGCACCGTTCCCAGCGTGCAACATCTCTCGAAACTCGCGATTGTGACGCAGGTCCACTTTGAGTGGCTGGCCACCGGTCGTGGCCCCGGGCGTCCCGACGATGGCGACCTGGCGCCACCGGAGACCGCAGTGGTGGAGGCGGCGCGCAGCCCGCAGGAAAACGCGATCCTGACCCTGCTGCGGCGGTTGCCGCCACGCAAGCGCCAGGTCGCGCACGCCATCATCGAAATGCTGACCGAGTAACGCCTCGCCCGCGTGCCGTCAGAGTGCGGCGCGTGGCGGCAGTGACCAGTCGATCGGTGCCTTGCCTTGGCGCTGCAGGTACTCGTTGGCCATCGAAAAGTGGTGGCAGCCGAGGAAGCCCCGGTGCGCCGACAACGGCGAGGGGTGCGGCGACTTCAGCACGCGGTGGCGACGGGCGTCGATCACCTTGCCCTTCTTCTGCGCGTACGCGCCCCAGAGCATGAACACCAGGCCGTCGCGCTCGCGGTTGAGTACGTCCACCACGTGATCGGTGAATCCTTCCCAGCCGCGCCCCTGGTGGGCACCGGCCTGGCCTTCCTCGACGGTCAGCACGGCGTTGAGCAGCAGCACGCCGCGCTGTGCCCAGGGCACCAGGCAACCGTGGTCGGGCCGGGCGATGCCGAGGTCGCCTTCGATTTCCTTGTAGATGTTCAGCAGCGACGGTGGCACCGGCACGCCCGGGGCCACCGAGAAGCTCAGGCCATGGGCCTGGCCGCGGCCGTGGTACGGGTCCTGGCCGAGGATCACCACCTTCACCTGCTCGAACGGCGTGGCGTCGAACGCGGCGAAGATCTGCGGGCCCGGCGGAAATACCGTTGCACCGGTGGCCTTGCGCTGGCGCAGGAAGGCGGACAGTTCGCGCATCTGCGGCTGCAACAGGTAATCACCGACGTGCTGCTTCCAGCTCGGTTCCAGCTGGATCGTCGGGGTGTCCACTACGTCATCAATCATCGCGCCACTTCTATCGCAACAGGGGTCCATCGTTCAAACGGGCCAGCCGCAGCTGGAACAGCACCTTGGTCACCAGCAGGCGTTCCTCGATCGGCTTGAGCACCAGATCGTTGGCACCGGCCTGCAGCAGCCCGGTCTGGTTGTGCGGGTTGCCGTCGCCGGTCATCACCAGCACCGGCAGGCGGCGTTTGCCGTAGCCGAAATCCACGCGCACGCGCTGCACCACGTCGCGGCCGCTCAGCTCCCCCTTCAGGGTGACGTCGGTCCGCACCAGGTCGCTGCGGTGGCGGCTGCGGCCCAGCGATTCGGCGGTAAGCAGGGTGAAGGCTTCCTCGGCGCTGACCACGTGCAGCACGTTCAGCTGCTGCCGCTCGAGCATGCGCTTGGTCGCTTCGGCCACCACCCGGCTGTCCTCGACATAGAGGATGGTGGCGCCGGGAATGGTCTGCGGCTGCACGTAGCCGCGGATGAAGGTCGCCAGCGCCTCGTGGCCCAGCGCCTTGTCGAAATAATCGGTGACGTACTCGGTGAAGCGGCGCTGTTCCAGGTGCTGCTGCGCATCGCCGGAGACCACGATGACCGGCACGTAGGCCTGGCCGGCGGCTTCGCGCACGCTCTTGGCCAGCGCCAGGCCGTCGCCATCGCGCAGGGTCAGCGAGGTGGTCACCAGATCCACCGGACCCTGTGCCAGCACCTGCTGCGCTTCCTCGATGCTGTCGCAGCCGATGACTTCGACGCCCGGCAGGTCACGCTGCAGCACGTCGGCAATCAGCTTGCGCACCAGCTTGGAACCATCGACCACCATCACCCGCGTCGCGGGCCCTTCAAGGTGCTTCAACGCTTGCGGTCGCATGCCGGTCTCAGGTGTCGGTGGGGCGGGTCTGGCGGAGGAAGTGGCCGGTCACCAGCCAGGCACCCAGCCAGCCGAGCAGCAGCGTGCCCAGCAGCACCAGGCTGCCGTGCAGCAGGTCCAGGCCATGCAGCACGAACGGGCTGCCGTAGCTGCGCGACAGATCGGCCAGCGGCGCACGCAGGGCGGTGCCGGCCACGCCGATCAGTGCCAGCGCGACCGCACCGGCGCCCAGGCCATACCAGGCGCCCAGGTACAGGAACGGGCGGCGGATGAAGCCATCGCTGGCACCCAGCAGCTGCAGCACGCCGATTTCCTCGCGGCGGGCCTGGATGTCCAGGCGCACCGTATTGCCCACCACCAGCGCGGCACCGGCACCGAGCAGCGCGGACAGCACCTGCACCAGGCGCGCACCGAAGGCCAACCAGGCATCCAGGCGCTGCCGCCACAGGGCATCGTGCTGCACCAGGTCGGCACCGGGCAGGCTTTCCAGCGCGCGCGCCAGGCGCGCGTCATCCTGGCCCTGGCCGGGGGTGACCACCAGCAGCGACGGCAGCGGGTTGTCGTTGAGTGCGTCGATGGCCTCGCCGAGGCCGGCATCGCGCAGTTCCTGCAGGCCCTGTTCCGGCGTGCGCACGGTCACGTTGGCCACGTCCTGGCGGTCACGCAGCTCGCCGGCCAGGCGCAGCGCGCCCGGGCCATCGACGTTGGCCTTCAGGAACACATTGATGTCGCGCGACTGCTGCACGCTGCCGGCGAACTGCTTGAGGTTGTCCAGGGCGATGGACAGGCCCAGCGGCAGGGCCAGTGCCAGCGCCATGACCATCACCGTCAGCAGGGTCGCCCAGGGCTTGCGGCAGGCGCGGCCCAGGCTGAACACCACGCTGTGCGCGTGGTGGTGGAACCACACACCCAGGCGCGACGGTGCGGCGGCTTCGCTGTTTTCGTTCTTGCCCATGGGTTACTCCGCCAGGTCCTGCGGCGAGATGTCGTCCGCCAGCCGGCCATGGTCGAGGATCAGCACGCGCTTGCGCATGCGGCGCAGCAGCGGCAGGTCATGGCTGACCACCAGCACGCTGGTGCCGCGCGAGGGCAGCTCGGCGAACAGGGCCATGATCTCCGCCGCCAGGGTCGGGTCGAGGTTGCCGGTCGGCTCATCGGCCACCAGCAGCTTGGGTTCGCCCACGATCGCGCGGGCGATGCCCACGCGCTGCTGCTCACCGGCCGACAGCTGCGAGGGCAGCGCCTTCTCGCGGTGGCCCAGGCCCATGCGTTCCAGCACCGAGCGCACGCGCTTGGCGATGTCGCCGCGGCGGGTGCCGCGCAGGATCAGCGGCAGGGCCACGTTCTCGGCGATGGAGCGGTCCATCAGCAGGCGGTGGTCCTGGTAGACCGCACCGACCGCGCGCCGGTGGCGCGGGATGTCGCCGCCGCGCACCTTCAGCAGGTTGCGCTCGTCGAACACCACGGCGCCGCGGCTGGGCCGCTCGTCGAGGTGGATCAACTTGAGCAGGGTGCTTTTGCCCGCCCCGGAATGGCCGGTGACGAACAGCATTTCGCCGGGGGCTACTTCGAAGCTGACATCGGTCAGGGCTTCGTGGCCACCGGCGTACTGTTTGCTGACATTGTCGAAGCGCAGGACACTCATGCCCCGATTATGCAGGAGCCGCGCGACGGATCGGTAGCGCCGGGCCATGCC
>JAFAFD010000381.1 GCA_023423675.1 Pseudomonadota bacterium
GCCCCGGGCAGTGCCTACGGTTCGATGGGCGCACTGGTCATCTCGCTGGTCTGGATCTACTACGCCACCGTGGTGTTCTTCGTCGGCGCGCTGATGACCGCGGTGATCGACGAGCGCCTGCGCGCCCGCACCCATCTGGCCGCGGCCGGCATCGATCCGGCCAGCGCCGGCCCCCTGCCCGACAGGGAGTAAACTAGGCGGATTGATCGTTCCGCCTCGCGTGGCCACCGGCCGCGCCCCTGCCCTGTTGCCCATGGCCCGTATCCCCGACGCATTCATCGACGACCTGCTGGCCCGCTCCGACATCGTCGAGGTGGTGGGCAGCCGCGTGCCGTTGAAGCGCCAGGGCAAGGAATATGCGGCGCGCTGCCCGTTCCATGACGAGCGCTCAGCCTCGTTCACGGTCTCGCCCACCAAGCAGTTCTATCACTGCTTCGGCTGCGGCGCGCACGGCACCGCCATCAGCTTCCTGATGAACTACGACCGCCTCGAATTCCTCGATGCGGTGGATGAACTGGCCAAGCGCGCCGGCATGGAAGTGCCGCGCAGCGAGAACCCGCGCAACGCCCAGCAGCAGGACGACAGCCGCGAGCTGTATTCGGCGCTGGATGCGGCGACGAAGTTCTTCCAGAAGAACCTGGAAGGCAGCGAGAAGGCGCGTACCTACCTGGACGGCCGCGGCGTGGACGAGGAAAACCGCGCGCGCTTCCAGATCGGTTATGCACCGGACGGCTACAGCGGCCTGCGCGATGCGCTAGGCAAGGACGAGCGGCGGATGAAGCTGCTCGACCGCGCCGGCCTGTTTTCCAAGAACGACCGCGGCCACGTCTACGACAAGTTCCGCGACCGGGTGATGTTCCCGATCTTCGACCGCCGTGGCCGTGTCATCGCCTTCGGTGGCCGCGTGTTCGAGAAGGACGACGGCCCCAAGTACCTCAACTCGCCGGAAACCGCGCTGTTCCACAAGGGCCGCGAACTGTACGGCTTGTGGCAGGTGCGCCAGGCCAACCAGAAGATCGAGCGGCTGATCGTGGTCGAGGGCTACATGGACGTGGTCTCGCTGTTCCAGTTCGGGGTCACCCAGGCGGTGGCCACGCTGGGCACGGCCACCACGCCGGACCACGCCGAGCTGCTGTTCCGCAACGCGCCGGACGTGTTCTTCTGCTTCGACGGCGACGCCGCCGGCCGCCGTGCCGGCTGGAAGGCGCTGGAATCGGTGCTGCCGCGCATGAAGGACGGCCGCCAGGCGTTCTTCCTGTTCCTGCCCGATGGCGAGGATCCGGACACCATCGTGCGCAAGGAAGGCGCCGAGGTCTTCAACGACCGCCTGAAGCAGGCCACGCCGCTGTCGCAGTTCTTCTTCGATGAACTGACCCGCGAGATCAACCTGGGCACGCTGGACGGCAAGGCGCGCCTGGCCGAGCGGGCCAAGCCGATGCTGGCACAGATTCCCGATGGCGCCTTCGGCGACCTGATGAAGCAGCAGCTGGCCCAGCTGACCGGCCTGGGTGGTGGCAACGCCGCAGCCGCGCGCGCACCGATGCCGCAGCGCGCGCCGGCGCGACAGATCCAGCCCATCGCCAAGCGCAGCCTGGTGCGTGGCGCCATCGCTGTGCTGCTGCAGCAGCCCTCGCTGGCGATGAGCCTGGGCGGCAAGCACCACTTCCAGGGCCTGCGCCTGCCCGGCGTGGAACTGCTGCTGGAACTGCTGGGGCTGGTCGAACAGCGCCCGGACATCAGCACCGGCGCCCTGCTGGAACATTTCGACGGCCGCGAAGAGCAGGCCTCGCTACACACGCTGGCCGCGCAGACCATGCCCGGCGACGAAGCGATGTGGACCCAGGAACTGCACGACGCCGTGGCCCAGCTGGAGAAACAACTGCTGGTGCAACGTCTGGACGAGCTGTTGGCAAAGCAGCGCCAGCAGGGCCTGGACGATACTGACAAGTACGAACTGCGCGAACTGCTGAAGGCCCGCGCCACCCTGCGCCTGTAGCGGCAGCCCGACCACGGAGAGACCATGCTGCTGCGCCTGACCTGCCTGCTGTTGCTGTCACTCTGTACCACCCTGCCCGCCTGGGCCGGGGACACGCCGCTCAACGAAGTCCGCCCCGGCCTGTATGCCGGCGGCCAGCCCAGTGCCGCACAGCTGCGCGCGCTGGCCGCGCAGGGCGTGCGCACCGTCATCGACCTGCGCCAGCCCGGCGAGGACCGGGGTTTCGACGAAACCGCCCAGGCCGAGGCATTGGGCCTGCGCTACGTGCGCATCCCGGTGGCCGGTGCCGACGGCCTGGATGCAGCCAACGTGCGCGCCGTGCACCAGGCACTGCAGCAGAGCCAGGGCCCGGTGCTGCTGCACTGCGCCTCGGGCAACCGCGCCGGCGCCGTGCTCGGCCTGGTCAACGCCCGCTACGAACAGGCCAGCCCCGAGCAGGCCCTGCAGCTGGGCCAGCGTGCTGGCCTGACCTCACTGGAAGCGGCCACCCGGCAACGCCTGGCCGCGCCCACCTCCCATCCCTGACCCCCTGAAACGAGGAGCCTGCCCACCATGACCCGCTGGTGGTCGCGCCTGCGACCGGACAACTTCACCCTCGCCCTGCTGTGCACCGTCGGCCTGGCCTCGCTGCTGCCGATGAAGGGCGCCGCCGCCATCGTGCTGGACGACGTCACCACCGTGGCCATCGCCGTGCTGTTCTTCCTGCATGGCGCGCGCCTGCCGCGCGAATCGATCATCGGCGGCATGCTGCATTGGCGGCTGCACCTGACCATCCTCGCCTGCACCTTCATCCTGTTCCCGCTGCTGGGCCTGCTGTTCAAGCCGCTGTCGGGCTGGCTGCTGACGCCGGAGCTGTATCTGGGCGTGCTGTTCCTGTGCACCCTGCCCTCGACCGTGCAGTCGTCCATCGCGTTCACCTCGATGGCGCGCGGCAACGTGCCGGCGGCGGTGTGCAGTGCGTCGCTGTCGAGCATCCTCGGCGTGTTCCTCACGCCCCTGCTGCTGACCGCGCTGGCCGGTACCTCCGGCGGCGTGCACGACCCGCTGCATGCCATCGGCGGCATCATGCTGCAGCTGCTGGTGCCGTTCGTGGCCGGCCACCTGCTGCGGCCGTGGATTGCCGGCTGGGTGGAAAAGCAGCGTGCGCTGCTGCGCTACACCGACCAGGCCACCATCCTGCTGGTGGTGTACTCGGCGTTCGGCGAAGCGGTGACCGAAGGGCTGTGGAGCAAGACGCCGCTACTGTCCCTGTTCGCCGTGGCCGTGGTCGCTGCCGTGCTGCTCGGCATCGCGATGCCGCTCATCACCTTCCTGGCCCGCCGCCTGCACTTCAACCGCGAAGACGAGATCGCCATCGTGTTCTGCGGCTCGAAGAAGAGCCTGGCCACCGGCGTGCCGATCGCCAAGGTGTTGTTCGCTGGCGGCAGCCTGGGCGCCATCGTGTTGCCGGTGATGATCTACCACCAGATCCAGCTGATCGTCTGCGGCGTGATCGCGCAGCGGTATGCGAAGCGCGCGCCCTGATTGGGCGCGCGGGTTTTCTTGTGGGGAACCTATCCACGCACGGCGTGGATCTACTGTAGAGCCGAGCCCACGCTCGGCTGATTGCCGCTGCTAATCCACGATGGCCGCTGCGACATCGTGCAACACCCGCGCGTGACGCTCCACGTCGCTCCCGGGCTCGCCCGTGGCAACCAGGCTGTAGGTCTTGCTGCCGCCCGTCCAGGCAAGCTCGACGCGGGTGCGACCGACGCCGTCCACGGTCTTGCCCATCTGTGCGGGCGTCCCGTTCACTTTGGTGTTCTGCGCCTCCGCAATCACCTCGATCTGCGTGCCTGCAGCGATGAAATTGTTCTCGCTGAATTCCACGATGCCGACACCCTCCAGCCGGTAGAAGCGGCTCAGGCCCGAGGACTGTCCTCCCTGCAGCCTGCCACTGGGTTCCATGCCGATCAGCTCCGCCGGTCCCAGCAGACTGCCTTCCAGCGTGCTGGGTGGCTGCGGCAGGCGCTGACGTAGTTCCGACACCGAACGGTGCGTGCGGGGCAAGGCAGCCAGCATTTCGGCCTGCGTTGGGATGCCCCCTTCTGCAACCTGCACGACACCGTTGGATCGCTCAATATCAGCACGAAGCTGCTGCTTCACCGCGTCGGGGGCATCCAGGTTTGCCAACCGCACGATGCGGAAGCTGCCCACAGGCGATGGGTTCGCCTGCGCCGCCGCCTGCATGGCGCGTTGCTGCAACCACTGCCCGACCGCGTCAGCCTCTTCATCCGGTGCAGGTGCATTCACTGCAATCGCCACGAGGGCAGCGCACAACAGAAGGAAATTCATCACGACCGCCTTGCTCCACAGAATTGCGGGTCATCCCGCAACACCTGTGTATCTGCCCTGGATCGACCGACCCAGTGGATCAGCCAGCATTTGTGACCCACCGCTCGCAGGAACCGCGCGGCGCGACAAATCCCTACGACCCAGCAGCTTGGTCAATGGATGCAGCGCCCGCCCTGGCGATTAGAATCCGACATTGAATGCACGGAGGTTCGTGGAAACCATCCACGCATGGCGTGGATCTACCAAACCGCGGATGGCGTAGCCCTCAGTAGATCCACGCCATGCGTGGATGGGTTGCCTGGCGTTACGGGTCCACCAGCGTGCCGACGCTCAATTCCGGCATCCAGACCCACAGGTCGTATTGGCGTCCTGCATAGGTATCGACCCGTGGGCCGCTCGCCAACTGCTTTGGAAGTGACCGCGCCACGCAAGTGTCCGCGCATGCCCACGCCTTGCCACGCAACGCGCCCAATCGCACACTGTAGATATCCAGATCCCGCAGCAGCGATGCCATCGGCTGTGTCTGCATCTCCGGCGGCGCACCGGCCGGCCGCTGCAGCATGGCGTGTACGTTGCCGGTCAGCACCAGCATGCGTGCGCCAGCCGGCAGGCGCCCGTACAGCCGCCTCAACTCGGCCGCCATGCCGTCATCGCGTGTCTGGTTGCCGCCATCACTGCTGTCGACGTCATAGCCGACCACGTCGATGACACGCCCCTGCGACTTCAGCACGCGCAGGTTTTCGATCATCGCCAACATGTCACGGCTGCGACGGCCATCGTGCTGGTCATCGCGCACGGTCCAGAACGCACGGCCGTGCAGGCGCTGGCGTGCCGCGGCTCCGCCATCGGAAACCAGATATTGGCGCAGCGTGGGGTTTTCGCCGCGTGGCAGTTCCAGTGCCAGCAATACCGGCGCGCCGTCGCGGCTGTAGTCGTCCACCAGCTGCCGCACCAGCAGCGGCGTCTCGCGGGTTCCGTGCAATTCGCCCAGCACCAGCATGCGGTGGTCGGCGGCGTAGCGGCGAATCTGCGTTACGGTGTCGTCGGCATCCGCGGTCACGGCCATGCCCAGCGCCAGCATCAGCGCGGTGGTCCAACGGAAGATCGAATGCATCCCTGCTGCTTCCTTTCCTTGGGGTCAGGAACAGCAATGGCGACGCCGCTGGAAGAGATCAAGTGTAGAGCCGAGCCCACGCTCGGCTGCGCTTCCAACCAACCCTCAGCCGAGCAAGGGCTCGGCTCTACAGGTGGCGCCTCACATCCAGGGCAGGATCCAGTGGTCCACCAGCAGGAACGCGAACAGCGCCATCAGGTACACGATGGAGTAGTGGAACATCTTCATCGAGAACAGCTCGTCCGGCGGGTTCAGCATGCGCCAGGCGTACCAGAGGAAGACGGCATTGAGCACGATCGCGCCGCCCAGGTAGAACGGGCCGCTCATGCCCACCAGGTACGGCACCACGCACACCAGCGCCAGCACCACCGAATACACCATGATCTGCTTGCGCGTGTGCACCACGCCATGGGTGACGGGCAGCATCGGGATCTTCGCCTTGGCGTAGTCCTCGCGGCGGAAGATCGCCAGCGCCCAGAAGTGCGGCGGCGTCCAGATGAAGATGATCAGCACCAGCAGCGACGAATACGCCCAGTCCGACGAACCCTGCATGCCGGTGATCGCCGCCCAGCCCAGCATCGGCGGCATCGCGCCGGCCAGGCCGCCGATGACGATGTTCTGCGAGGTCGCACGCTTCAGGTACACGGTGTAGATCACCGCGTAGCCGATCAGCGAGGCGAAGGTCAGCACCGCGGTGATCCAGTTCACCCACAGCAGCAGGATCGCCATCGACAGCACGATCAGCACGCCGGCAAACACCAGCACCTGCCACGGCTTGACCTTGCCCACCACCAGCGGGCGCCACGAGGTGCGCGCCATCTGTGCATCGATGTGCGCATCCAGCAGCTGGTTGATGGCCGCGGCGGCCGAGGCGGCCAGCCAGATGCCGAGGAAGCCGAGCGCACCGGCGCGCACCTGTTCCCAGCTGGGCACGCCCGGAATGGCCAGGACCATGCCGACCAGGGCGGTGAAAACGATCAGGGCCACGACCTTGGGTTTGGTCAGGTCCCAGTACTGGCGATATCTGGAAAACATGGAATCAGTCCGGGGCACGCAGGCGGGCCAGCAGGCTGACCAGTACGAACAACAAGGCAACGGCCACGCCGTTGTGGGCCACGGCCACTTCCAGCGGCAGGGCCAGCTTCACGTTGAGGATGCCCAGGGTGACCTGCAGCACCAGCAGCGCCACCAGCGCGCTGGCCCAGCCACGCATGCTGGGCAGGCGGAACAGGCGCAGGCCCAGCCACAGCAGGTACGCAGCCACGACGATCGCGAACAGGCGGTGCGCCATCTGGATGGCGATGCGCGAGGCGCCGTCCAGCACGCCCCCTTCGTAATCCACGCCGATGCCGCGCCACAGGGTGAAGCCCTCGGCGAAGTTGTGCTGCGGCCACCACTGGTTGGCGCAGCGCGGGAAGTTGTCCAGCGAGGCACTGCCGCCGCCGCAGGCCAGCGCGGCATAGTTGGCGCTGACCCAGCCGCCGAGGGCGATCTGGGTGACCAGCACCGCCACGCCGATGCGCAGCAGCCACTTCAGCTTGGGCGCTTCGGCCAGGGTGATCGGCAGGTGGGTCGCCCGCCAGGCCATCCACACCAGCAGCGCGAACATCAGCATGCCGCCCAGCAGGTGGCCCATCACCACGATGGGTTTCAGCAGCAGGGTCACCGTCCACATGCCCAGCAGGGCCTGGAAGATCACCACTGCCAGCGTGAGCAGCGCAGCGCGCGCCAGGTCGATGTTGCTCCAGCGCAGCGCGGCGATCAGCAGGATCGCCTCGCCGGTCAGGGCGAGGATGCTGGCCGTGCCATGCCATCCCATCATGTACAGCGGTATGCCGGCGGCCACCAGTACGCAGGCGGTCACCACCGCCGTGCTTCCGAAGCGGCGCTTGCGGGTGGCCAGCAGGGCCAGGGTGAGGATCTCGATGCCCAGTGCGCCGGCCAGGAAGCGGTGCACCTGCTCGCGCCAGGCCTTGTGGGTTTCCAGCGGGCGGATCTCGGCGGCCGGGTGGCCGATGGTCTCTTCCACGTGCTGCGGCCAGGTGGCCTGGCCATAGCAGGTCGGCCAGTCCGGGCAGCTCAGGCCGGCATCGGACAGGCGGACGAAGGCGCCGAACATGATCGTACTGGCGGTCATGATCATGGCGAACCACGCCAGGCGGTGGAAGTTGCGATGCAGCGCCGGACGCGCGGAAAGGCTCATCAAACAGGACTCACTTCAGTTTCAGCAACGTGGCCATGTCCTTGCGCAGGCCACCCAGGTCGGAACCGGGGGCATGGCGCATGATCACGAAGCCGTTCGGATCGATCACGTAGACCGGCAGTCCCGCCGGATCATCGACGCCCGGCAAGGCCGCGCGCAGGGCTGGCGACGGGGCCAGCGGCCGCAGCGCGGGCAGCGAGGCGATCGACGCCGGTGGCGTACCCAGCCACAGGATCTCGACATTATCGGCGTTATGGCCGAACAGCTGCCACACCTTGCCCAGTCCCTGCGACAAAGTGACGCACTGCGCATCGCAGGCACCGGCGGGAGCCACCAGCAACCGCCAGGTCCGCGCTTCGGGGTTCCAGGGGTAGGCCTGGCCGTTGGCCAGGGTGGGCGCCTGCTGGCGCAGATCGACCGGCGGCTGCAGCAGCTGCCCGGCATTGCGGTGCCCGGTGGGCTGCCAGCCGGTGAAGCGCAGCACGGCGGCCAGCGCCATCGCCCCGAAGAACACGGCGAACAGCAGCAGCAGGGTGCGGCGGCCGGTGCCGCGGGCGGTGGACTGCGAAGGCGAAACAGCATTCATGACGGGCATTTTCTCATGT
>JAFAFD010000410.1 GCA_023423675.1 Pseudomonadota bacterium
ATCAGGTTGTGCTCGGGCGAGCTGTTGTACTGGATCACACCCATCGCCACGTGGTGGTTGGTCAGCAGCAGGCCATCGGCCGACACGAACGAACCGGTGCCACCGCCGGCGCGCACCACGGCGCTCAGCGGCGGCGCGGTCACGTTGGCCAGGTCGGCCGGATCGCCCTTGAAACCGGCCGCCTGCAGCGGCTTGGCCAGGTCGGGCAGCTGGGTCGGCATCCACATGCCTTCATCGGCGTGGGCACCGGCGGCCAGGGTCAGGCCCAGGGCCAGGGCGGCGGGAAGAGATTTGCGGGCAGACATCGGCACTCCGGCAATACAGAACAGCCGGGGACCATAGCCGCTGGGGCAGGCCGGGGCAACGGCCGATGGTTGGGTGGCGGCGTTGCACCCGGGGTCAGAGCCCTTTCGTTGAAAGGGATCTGACCCCGGCATGGCGTGGCTCTACTTCTCGCGGCGCCAGTTCAGCGAGCCGCGGTTTTCCACCGTGCTCGACTCCACTTCCACGTCGAAGCCGCGGCGCAGCAGGTACTTCAGGGTCAGCACCGAACCGGCACCCACCATCGACACGCCATAGCCGACGTACAGCTTGGGCGAGATGTACTTGCCGAAGCCAATCACCGAACCGCCCAGCGCGCGCGACTGGCTCACGCCGGCATCGTCCAGGCCCAGCTTGGCGCCCAGCTGCGAAGCCAGCAGGCCGCTGCCGGCCGACAACGCCGCCGAGGCCGCGGTGACCTGCTGGGTCTGGTCGGTGCTGGCATTGGTCAGGCTGCGGCCCAGCACCAGGTAGGCCAGTGCCTCGGACTGCGACATCGCCGGGTCGGACCACACGTCGGCACGCGGCTGCTGCGCGCGGCCGGTCACGTCGATGCCGGCGGTGACATCACCGATGCGGCGCTCGGCGCGGATGTTGATGCGTGGATCGGAAACGGCGTTGTAGTTCCAGTTGAGGTTGCCGCGGGTGATGGTCAGGTCCTGGCCGTAGGCCTTGTAGCGGCCGCTCACCTCAAGCCCGCCGTTGGCGGTCATCTCGCGGCCGGGCTTGGCCCAGACCTGCATCTTGCCGGTCAGCCCGCCCTTCAGGCCGAAGCCGGTCATCTTCACCTTGTCGCCCAGGCTCACGGTCAGGTCCATGTCCAGCGGCGAGGTGCGCGATTCCTCCGGGTCGGCCGGATCCAGCACCACCACGTCCTCGGACACCGAGGTTCCGCGGTCCAGGCGCTCCAGGTCGATGTCGGCCTCGGGCACGTTGACCGTGCCGCGCAGCTCCATCGCCGCCTTGGCCAGGGTGAAGTCGAGATCGGGGTTGGCGACGATGCGCAGTTCGCTGGTGTTGGACACCAGCACGTTCTCGCCATGGATCTTCAGCTGCAGCGGCTGCGCATCGCCGAACCAGGACAGGCCGCCGTCGACATACAGCGTGCCCTTGCCCGAGTTGGCCTGCGCGGTGATCTTGGCCGAGCCATCGGGCTGGGCGACGAAGCTGCCCTTGCCCTGGTCGAAGGTCAGGCCCAGCGCCGGGAATTCGCCCTTGAAGTTGGTCAGCTGCGCGTCACCGCCCAGCGAGGGCTGGCCGCGCGTGCCACGCAGGCTCACGTGGCCTTCGATCAGGCCGGTGGGACGCACGATGTCCGGCGAGAACAGCTCCAGCCAGTACAGCCGCGACATGTTGAGATAAAGCTCGCCGTTCAACGGCGCGCTGGCTTCCCAGCCGGTCTGCATCTTCGCATCGACGAAGCCGTTGCCCTGGAAGCCCATGCCCAGGTAGCCCTTGATGCTGGCCGGGGTCATGTCCAGCTTCAGCGAGAACTGGTCGTAGCGCACCAGTTCGCCGCGGGTGCTGTCGGTGCCGGCGTTGCGGATCTCGCCCAGGCGCACGCCGCCTTCCTTCGAGCGCACTTCCACGTGGCCTTCCCAGGCATTGGCGCGCGGACGGATCTGCGCGTCCAGGCTGACATCGCCGCGCAGGTAGATGCGGCGGCCGGACTGCGGCGGCAGCCACGGCTGCACCAGCGACAGCGGCAGCGCATCACTGCGCACCACCACGCCCTCGCGCGGCCAGTTGGCCTGCGCGCACAGTGCGCCACTGCCGGTGGTGGCCAGGCAGGCTTCGGACAGCGTGTAGGTACCGCCATTGATGGCGAAGGTCGCCGGTGCCCGCAGCGACCACGAATCGCCCTTCATCGGCGCGATGCGCAGCGCGGACAGTTCACCGCGCCACTGCGCGCCCTGCTGGCGCACGCTGCCCTGCAGGTCGATCGCACCCATCTCATTGCGCGTCTGTGCAGCCAGGCGCAGGTTGGACACGCTGCCCTGCGCATCCACGTTCAGGCGCTCCAGCAGCATGCCGGCGTTGACCTGCTGGCCCTGCACCGCCAGCGTGCCGCTGTCGCCACGCCACGGCAGGTGGCCCTTGATGCTCAGGGTTTCGGCGCCGTAGCCGTCCCAGTTGAGGTTGTTGCCGACCAGGTCGGCGGTGATGTCCGGCGCATCGCGCGGGCCCTTCACCTGCACCTGGCCGCGCAGGCCGCCATCGGCGCCGGGCAGCAGGTCGCTCAGCTGCAGCGGCTCGAAGCGTGCATCGATGTCCAGGCGATCGCCGACCTTGCCCGACGCGGTCACCCGGCTGCTGCCCACGGTCAGCTTCAGCTCGCCCTCGCCCTGCTCGCCCTGCAGGGCGAACTTGCCCTGCGCGTCGACGTTGCGCTGGCGCAGCGTGCCCTTCAGCGAGGGCAGGTCCGCGGTCGCCTGCAGCGTACCGGCGGTGCCGGCCGGTGCATTGGCCGGCGGCGGCAGCTGCTGGCCCTTGGAGGCCAGATTGCCCGACAGGCGGCCATTCCAGCCCGGCACGAAGTAGCCCGGATCGAAGTCCTTCAGCGTGGCCTTGGCATCCCAGTCCAGCTGCGGCGACCAGGCCACCTGGCCCTCCATCTGAAGCTGGCCACCCGGGGTCTGCGCCTGCAGCTGGTGGATCTGCGCGGCCTTGTCGTTGCCGCGCACATCGAAGCGCAGCTGCGCCTTCTGTTCCTCGCGCTGCACGTCGGCGCGGCCGATCGCGGCCCAGGCCTGCAGCGTGCCGGCCAGGCCGAAGCGTGCTTCCTTCAGGGTCACCGGTACCGGTGCGCTGCCGGCGGTGTTCGGGTCAGGCGCCGGCACCCAGGTCAGGTTCTGCGCGATCACCGAGAAATCGAGCTTCTGCTGGTCTTCCTGGCTGAAATCGGCGAAGCCTTCCAGGCGTGCTTCGCCGCCCAGGCCCTTCACCACCAGCGGCGAGACCTTCAGCACCTGGTCCTGCAGCGAAACCACCGACGGTGCCAGTTCCAGCTCCTGCTCGCCCTGCTTCACCCGCCCATGCAGGTTGGCGTTGCCGCCCTTGCCCGAGGCGGTGAAATCCAGTGCCAGCGGCGCGATGCCCGAAGTCGCCAGCGCCGGCGACAGCAGCGCCAGGTCCAGTTCGTCGCTGCGGACCGTGGCATTCCAGGTCGGGTCGGTGCGGCCGTCGAACACCAGCATCGCCTTCAGCGGCTGCGGTGCACGGCCGGCGACGGCCACTTCCATGTGCGCCAGATCGCCGCGCGCGACCAGGCCCAGGGTGGCGGCAGTGCGCCCGCGCGGTGCCGGCAGCACGGCGGTCACGGTCACGTCGGTGTCGTAATCCTTGGCCGGGATGTAGCGGCCCTGGGCGGTGAAATCACCCATGTCGCTGTCCACGACCAGCTTGTGCGCCTGGAACTCGCCATTGGCGATCTCGATGCCGCCACGCACGCGGGCGATGTCGATCACCGGTTCGTTGCCCTGGCTGATGCGGAAACCATCGATGGCGATGACATCGGCCTGGATCGCCAGCGGCATCTCGATCTGCGGCAGCGAATCGGGCCACGACGGCAGCTTGAACGGCTCATCGCTCTTGGCCAGGTTGAGCGTCGCGTTGGTCAGTTCCAGCTTGTCCAGCAGCAGCTTGCGGCCCAGCAGCGGGCGCAGGTCCGGCTCCAGGTGCGCGCGCTCGGCGTGGAAGTGGATGTCGTCGTAGCGGAAATCGACGTTGTACAGGGTCAGCGGGCCGGCCACCGGGCCGTCCGCCTTGTCCCAGGTGAAGCTGGCGCCCACCGGCAGCCGCGCCACCACCTGCGCCAGCAGCACATCGCGGCCGGCCACGGTCTGCAGCAGCCAGTACACGGCCAGCAGCGCCAGCAGCACCAGGCCGATCACGCCTACGCCCGACCATGCCCAGAAGCGGCGGCGGCGGTAGAAGCGCACGCGTGGCGGCGGCGGGGTGCGGGTCTCCGGGGTCTGCGCGCTCACAGGTCCGCTCCGATGTTCAGGTACAGCTGGAACTGCGAATCCGGGTTGTTCAGGCCGTGCGCGATGTCCACGCGCACCGGGCCCACCGGCGATTTCCAGCGCACGCCGAAGCCCACGCCGGTGTGCAGGTCGATGGTGTTGTCGAACGCACTGCCGGTGTCGACGAAGACCGCCGCACCCCAGGGGCCGCCCTTGAAGTAATGCTCGTACTCGGCCGAACCGACCACCAGGTTCTTCGCACCCAGCGCGTACTTGTCCGGGGCCGGCGTCCGCGGGCCCACCTCACGGAAGGCGTAGCCGCGGATGCTGCGGTCACCACCGGCGAAGTAGCGCAGGCTCGGCGGCATCGCCACCAGGTCGCTGGTCCAGGTGGTGCCACCTTCGCCGCGCAGGATCAGGCGGTCGCTCTGCCCCACCGGGATATACCAGCGCAGCACGGCATTGGCCTGCACGAAGCTGGTATCCGAACCGGCGCCCTCGATGCCGCCGCGCAGGGTGGCGGTGCCGCTGACGCCGCTGCGCGGGAACAGCGGATCGTCGACGTTGACGTAGTCGGCCACCAGCTGCGGGTAGACCAGGGTCGAGGTGTTGTAGACCGCGTTGGTGAACTCGGTGCCCGAGGCATAGCGCCAGCGCTCGCGCAGGGCGTTCATCGAGGCGATGGCGGTCCAGTTCTCGTTGATCTGCCCGCTGCGGCTGGCGATCAGCTTGAAGTTGCGCAGGTCGATGTAATCGGTCTGCTCATCGTAGGCACTGGCGGTAAAGCCGTACCAGCCGTCCAGCCACTTGAACGCCGGCACGCGGTAGGTGCTGGTCAGGCTCTTCCGCTTCTGCGCATAGTCCAGCTGGGTGTTCATCTTGTGGCCGCGGCTGTTCACGTAGCGCCGCTCGATGCCACCGCGCACACCCGCACCGCTCTCGCTGCCGTAGCTCAGGCCCGAGGTGTAGATGGTGCGCTTGGCCCGGGTCAGCTTCACGTCCACCGGCACTTCGCCGTTCTCGTCGGCCTGGTCCGGCCGTGGCTGGATGTCGATCAGGCTGAAGTAGTCGAGTTTGGTCAGCGACTCGCGCAGGCGGTCCAGCTTGCCTTCGTGGAAGTAGCTGCCCTGTTCCCAGTACACCAGCGGGTCGAACAGCTTGTCGACGAAGTAATCCTGCTCGAAGGTCACCGGGCCCATGTTGTAGCGGCGGCCGCTGTCCCAGGTCAGGTCGATGTCGGCGGCGTTCTCGGCGCGGGTGACCTGCACCTGGCGCTGGGTGTAATCAGCATCGAAATAGCCACGCTCGGCCAGGCGCCGGGTGATGGTGATCTTGCTGGCTTCGTACTGGGTGTGTTCGAAGCGCTGGCCCTTGCGCGGCTTGAACGCGGCCAGGTCATCCTGCAGGTACTGGTCGTACATGGCAGGGCCGGTGATGTCGATGTGCTCGCGGCGCACGCGCACCGGCTCGCCCTTCTCCACCCGGATATGCACCTGCACGCGCTCGTCCTGGCGGGGCGCTTCCACGGTGATCACCGGGTTGTAGTAACCGAACGGCTCCAGCGCCTCGCGGGTCTGCCGCTCAGCCTGCGACAGCAGGTATTCCAGCCGCGACTCGCCCTGTTCCTTGCCGATGGTGTCGTACAGCGTCAGCGATTCCTGGATGTTCTCGATGATCGCGGCGTCGTCGCCCTTGTCCAATCCCTTGATGTCCACCTTGTCGATGGTGCCACGCGCATGGGCCACGGAAGTGGTGGCCAGGGTCAGGACCATCAGCGGGAGGGCGTATTTCTTTGGCTGCATGCGGCACAGCATACCGACCGCGCGTGACGATGCGAAATGCAGCGCGCGAATGGGGATCGGTTGTTAAGTGGCAGTCAAAATGCGCAGCTTTGTGCGCGTTATCTGCACGATATCGGTAGCGCCGGGCCATGCC
>JAFAFD010000419.1 GCA_023423675.1 Pseudomonadota bacterium
CATGCCGCCCTGCTGCAGCGCTTGGCTGGTCATGTTCACGCCTCCTTCCGGATCCAGCAGGAACTTCTCGATCAGCGCACTGGCCCAGAACGATGCCGACACGCGGATCACCATGTCCAGCGCGATCGAGATCATCGCCGACAACACGGCCATCGAGAACATCGTACCTATGCCATAGAACAGCCATTTCTGGAAAAGCGTTTTGGTCTGCTCGAACAACAGACAGAGGATGAATAATGGACCCAGGCCAATGAACAACGCCAGCGCCACCTCATAGAGCAACAACATCGAACCCGCCGTGACCGCGGGGCCGCCCGTTCCGATACCCACTGCCCAGAGCGCGCGATTCTTGTCGTCGCGCAGGTTGCCATCATTGAGCACGTTGATGGCGTCGATGCTCGACAAGCCTACCTGCATCCAGGCAAGGCTCTTGTCGATCTGGTCTTCCGGCGACTCATTCTTTCCGGTCACCACATACGTGATCTCGTTCTTCAGGTCCTTGACCAGAAAGTTTTTCAGACTGCCGCCGAACATCGCCATGCTGGTGGCCACACTGACGATCAATGCTGCGCGTGCCATGTTGGTCACCAGAACCATCATCGAGTCGCGGCTGCGACCGGTCACGATGCGGAACCCCTGGATCAACACCCACAGCGTCATCAGGGTCAAGGCGATTCCGCCGACCCAAGACATCATGTTGCCCAGCAACTCGATGCCGAATTGATCGATCCGCTTGCGCAGGTAGGAGAGGATCAACCGGAAGAACACGAAGTCCCCGATCGACTGTACCCGCACGGCGTAGCTCAGCAGCTCGTGCAAGCCGCCAGAGAAGTCAAAGTTGGTGATCGATCGAGTGTTCATTCCTGATGGTCCTGTCTGATTCCTTCACGCCGGGCGCCGATCCCTGGCGGGTGCTTCAACGTTTTCCGGCGTCGATCAATCGATGCTGAGCGCGGTCTTCAACGCAACCGTCTTTACGAGGTCCTTCGCTAGTCCGTTCTTCCCCTTAAGCGCCTGCTGGGCAACGATCTTCTGGTTGGCTTCCATCACTTCGATGTATGCATCGTAGGCCTTTACCCTGGCCTCGAAGTTCTGGATTGCAGCGTTCATTTCGTTGGCCGTGCGCAGGGAGTCGCTTGCCCCTGCGGTCATGTCGCCCAGCCGGCTGCTGTTGAACCGGAAGCTGGCGATCTCATCGAGGCTCTTCAGGAATGACGGGCCGGTGCGCTGCATAAAGTCCACGGCGTCATTGTACTTGCGGTTTTGCATCATGCGGATGTTCACGCAGATCTGCTGTTGCTGGGCCTTCCAGTCGCCGTTTGAATCAAAGACGATCGACGTCAACAGACCCTTGAGATCAGCACCCGTGCCACAGGTCTGCGCGACCAGGTAGTTGTCCGCCACAGGCGTCAGCGGCGCCGCATCAGGCAGCCCGAAGCTGTTCATGATGCCCTGCACCTTGACCAGAGCTTCACGGTACTCCTGGATGGTCTGGTTCCAGTCCTTCAACCAGTTCGCGTTTTCCTTGATGAACTGCGCCTTCTCCTGAACCTTCGAAGCAAGCGTATTTAACTGGTTGAGGAAGTGCTGGCCGAGGGCAGGCCCGGTTTCCTGCACAGGTCCGAATGCGCCGGCATTGGTGGCAGTCATCGCCATCGCCACGCCCAGTGCCAGAGCGATCGGCTTGAAAATTTTGCGGGCGCGTGCCCGAGACTTGACGTTGTTCATCGAATACTCCTGCTGTACTGAGTGACGCCCCACTTGCCTTCCCCTGTTACTGGTCCGCCTTCAGGCGGCGTCAGGCTCGGCTGCCTTGCCAGAGCCCTTGCGATTCTTGTAGAACTCTTCCAGCCACTGCTCCGGCGTCAGCTCGTCCACCGTCACGCGCGCACGAATGGCTGCGGTCTGCAGCACGCGGTGCATCACGTCGATGTTGTCGGTAGACGCGGAGATCACCGACAGGATGTCGTCCATGCCGCGCAGGTTGAGCTGGCAGACGCTGGATGCGTGACCCTGCTTGACCAGGAAGCAGCGCGAGCGCTCGTCCAGTGCGGTGACCACCCGGAACTCCGCCTCGGTCAGCTTGAGGCCATCCATGTAGTCGCTCTTGCTGGCATTCGGATTCGGCAGCAGGATCAGCGTGGCCGTCTGCTCGACCAGCGCCGCAGAGATGTCGCTCTTCAGCGCATCTTCCGGGCTCTGCGTAGCGAAGATGCCCAAGCCGTTCTGTTTACGGATGGTCTTCTGCTTGTTCTTGGCAAATTCCTTCAGGCCACCCTCGCCGTCCAGTATCTTCCAGAATTCGTCCATCACGTAGATCAACGGACGACCGTCGATCAGCGACTCCAGGCGGTGCAGCAGATAGTTGATGACCGGCACGCGCACTTCGGGGTTGTCGATGATGTCGGTGTAGTCAAAGCCGATGATGTTGGCCTTGCTCAGGTCCACCGTATCGACCGGGTTATCGAACACCCAGCCCAGCGAATTGCCTGACGTCCAGCGGCGCATCCGCGCGTACAGGCCATCGTCTCCCATGTTGGGCTGGCTCTTCTGTAAGTTGGTCATGCTGCGCAGGTGGATCGGTGTGTCGAGCATGCTCTCGACCGCGCGGTAGATGTCCTCTTCCTCGCGGGCGCTGTACTCACGCTTGCCGGCCAGAACCTTGATGAGATCGGCCAGGAACTGCACGTTGCCTTCGTTGTTCTCGCACTGGAACGGATTGAAGCCGGTCGGCGCACCGTTCTCCAGAGCCAGGTAGTTGCCGCCGCAGGCGCGCACGAAGATCTCCGCGCCGCGGTCCTTGTCGAAGAAGAAGATGGTCGGCGACGGCTCGTACTTCTGCACCTGGCTGAGCAGGAAGTTGATCAGCGCGGTCTTACCCGTACCCGACTTACCGATCACCATGGTGTTGGCGATGGCCTTCTCACCCAGCGAATTCTCCGACGGGTGGGTAGCGTGGAAGTTGAAGTAATACGGCTGCCCGTTGGTGGTCTGCAGCGTCGTCACGCAGTCGCCCCACGGGTTGTTGTGCTGCTTGCCGGTGGCGAAGTTGTGCAGCGGCGACAGCCCGAGGAAGTTCAGTGAACTGACATTGGCCAGACGCGTGCGGTAACGCCAGTTGCCCGGCAGCTGCGAATAGAACGAGGACGTGACAGCCAGGTCCTCCTTGGTCGACACGAAACCGGCATTGGACAGCTCGGCGCGCGTGGTGGCGACGTTCTGCGACAGCTTTGCCTGACTGTCGCCATACACGGTCATGATGAAGTGGTACTCACCCAGCACGAAGTTGCCTGAGGACAGCTGATCCATCGCTTGATCGAGTTCGACGATCTGGCTGACGGCCTTGTCGCCCGAGGAAATCATCATGCCCTTGGTGCGGTCCAGCACCTTCAGTGCGTCCTGGCGACCCATCGGGCTGAAGGAATGGGTGATGACGTACTCGTAGTCCAGGTACTTCAGTCCATTGAGGATGCCCGGGTACGTACCCTCGGCATACTCCTTGATGTTCAGGATGGCACCAAAGTGGTTTGCGCCATTGGGGGTATTGATGACGAAGTCACCGGTCTTGGCCGAGAACATGTGCCGGCTGACCGGGAGATAATCCTTCACCGGGGCGGACAGCACCGGAACCGGCTCATCGATGCGGTTGATCAGGTAGCCGAACAGCTCCAGCGTTTCGGAGAAGACCACGCCGTTTTTTGCTTCGTACATGCCCATGCGATACGGCGCGTAATCGCGAATGACAGCTTCAACGTTGCCAGCCAGTTCCAGCAGCTTTTCGACGGCCTGTTCCTGCTCTGCACGCAGCTTCTCGACGTTGGCCGACTTCTCGACGAAGCGCTTACCGGCCACGACCGGACGATAGATCATCGTCAGGTACAGCTCGTTCTGCATGATGCGCTGCGAGGACAGCATGCCCATGTACTGGTCGGACACGTCCTGGTTGAAGCGCTGCTTGAACGTGCTCTTGCCCTTCAGCGTGCGGCGACGGCGGATATCGTGCACCCAGAAGGCGACATTGACGAAATCCGGTGCGCGCAGGGTCTGAAGCAACCGGTTGAACGTATTGTGCCGGTGCTCCAGTTCCCACTCCTCTCGACCGACAAACGGCAGCCCTTCCAGATGCCACGTCAACAGGTAATCACCGCCCGTGGTCTTCACCACATTCGGGGCTACATGCGACGACAGGGGAATGAATTCGCTGATGGAGGTGTCTGGGCTGAACATACGACTGCTTCCAAAGAGGTGCTGCGAAGGATTTTCGTCAGGAGCCGACGGGCACTGGCCGCCCGTCGGTTCCCTACCGGCCCTCAATCCATGCGGGCCGGCTTGTCGCGGTAGTGATTCGGGCTGAACACCCACATGCCGTCATGCTCACGCGCGTTTCGAACCCGGAGCTTGACCATCAGGCGCAATCCCAGCAGCCGGAAGATCATCTCGTCACGCTTGGCCATCTGCCGCATGATGAAAACGGCGACCGGAATGGTCAGCAGGAACCAGAAATTCGTATACATGCTGAGCAGGAGCAGTCCACCGGCCACTATGAAAAATGGCAGGTAAGGCACGCCCAGAAACATGGCCGGGCGGGTGCAGCCGCGAAACACGACGTTCTTATGCACCGTAGATCTGGCCGACGTGCTTCAGGGCTTCGATCGTCATGGTGACACCGCCACCCACGTTTTCGCACGAACCGGCGTCCTTCCCCAGCAGCATGCGGGCGATCTGGCCAGCCGCGCCGATCAGCACGCCACCGATCAGGATCGGGGCCACGTCGCCGATGCGCTTGTGGGCGAAGGCGATCTGGTAGCCAGCGAAGACCACGGCGATGGTCACCACGGCGATGGAGGCCATGTTGAGCAGGCCGTTGACGTTGGAGAAGAAGCCGCAGACGCGCTCATCGGTGCCGCCGTAGTCCGTGCCCGCGAAGGCCTGGGGGGCGAAAAGCACACCGGCAAATGCGGCGGCCATGAGCATGGTCTTCAGCGTGCGCTGGGCCTGTACGACGTCGAGATTGAACTGCTTCATGGATGGATTTCCTTGTTGATGGACTAACACAACTGAATCGACCGGCCGGGGGACCGGTCGCACCACGACTTCGTCAGAACACGAAGGCCGCATCCCCTGCGGGAATCTGTTGAACCGGCGCGGCAGGTGCCGCCGCCGGTGCGTTGTAAGCATTGCCAGGTGCCGCAACCGGCTGATTGCGTTCATTCCACGGACGGAGCATCACCGGAGCATCGCTGCCGCCGGCAACGCCCCCCGGCAGCTGCTGCGGCATGGCCAGGGAGGGCTGCTGCGCCGCGGTCTGCGGCATTTGCTGCGGCAGCGGCTGCGGATAGCCCTGGGGCGCCTGCGCCTGCGGCTGCATCGCGCGATCCACCGAACCCAGCACCACCCGCGACAAAGCCTGGTCGGCGATGTTGAGCAGGCTTCCGCGCGCCATCGCGCCGGTCGAGGGATAGACGGTGTAGGCACGCGCAGGGTCATTGCTGGGGACATAGACCGGCGCCGTGTTCTGCGCCACGATCCGTGCTTCCATCGGCGACACGCTCTGCGGGTGGTGTTCGACCTTGACCACGCGGCGCTCGCCGCGGTTGACCACGTCGATGGGGGCTACGCCATTGCTGGCCAGCTGCTGCCCGCGTCGCATCGAGTCATAGATCTTCTGCACGTAACCGTGGCGGAAGCCGGTGGAAAAATTGCCCGAGTAGTAGCAGCTGAAGGACTTGCCCCAGTCCTGCCCCGAGCGCTTGTAGCACTCGGCCAGGATGCGTGAACCGGCCTGCAGGTTGGCACACTGCTGGAAGGCCTTTTCGTAGGAATCCAGGCCGTACTTGCCGAGGTTGTAGCGGTTGACCTGGGCCAAGCCGACCGAGAAGTTGTAGCCCTTCTCTTCCAGCATGCGCACCGTCGCCAGCGCTTCATCCAGCGCCTTGGGCTGCCGCACCAAGGCACCGCCCACCACGCCGATGGCATAGGGGTTGCGCGAGGATTCGACATTGATGACGTGCTGCATCACGTCCATGGAGACGGCCATTTCCGGGCACGCCATCATTTCCAGACCTGGGAGCACGGTTCAGCCCTCCTGCCCCTGGGCACGCCCAGGATTGAAGTCGATGCCAGTGATGTAGCGCGCGCCGGCATGCGCCTTGATGTGCACGACGATATCGATGGTCATCATCAGCAGACGCTTGATGACGTTGAACTCCAGGCCCGAGCCTTCACTGGATGCCTTGACCATCAGCGCCAGCTGGTCCCAGGTCTGTTCCGGGCTGCCGGCGTGGCAGCTGGTGATCGAACCAGGATGGCCGGACGCGCAGTTACGGATGAAGTAGAACGCCTCATCGCCGCGCAGCTCGGCCAGGATGATGCGCTCTGGCTTCATGCGCAGGCAGGCTTCCATGCAGCTCTTGGCGGTGACATTGCTGGCGCTCTGCCCGCCCTTCGAATACAGCAGGTGCACCACGTTGGGTTGGGTCAGGAACAGCTCGCGGGCATCCTCGATGGTGACCAGGCGCTCGCTGTCCGGAATGTGGTTGACCAGCGCCTTCATGAAGGTGGTCTTGCCGCTGCCGGTCGCGCCGGACACGACGATGTTCTTGCGGTACATCACCGCCCGCCGGAAGAACTCGGCGTACTCGCGGGTATGCCGCAGCTCCAGCAGCTCGCGGTCCTGCTCGCTCAGGCTTCCGTCCTGCTCAAGGATCTGGGCGAAGAAGCCGTCCTCGTGGTACTGGGTGAGCGACTTGGTGTGCTTGGACGGCAAGCGGATGGTGATCGACACCTTGCCGGCATCGCACGCCGGGGGAATGACGAACTGGGCACGCTGCCCGGTCGGGAAGGTCAGCGACACGACCGGATCGGCATCGGTGATGCGCTGGCCGGTGTTGCTCTCGTTGACCACGGCGGTGCAGAACTGCCGGGCCCGCTCGAATGTCAGGCCCGGCACATCCACCCGCTGCCACCCCGCGCGCGTCTCCAGGTACAGCTCGCCCGGACGGTTGATGCAGATTTCCGTCACTTCAGGCGAGGTCATGTACTCGGCGATGCCCAGCACTTCGTACTGATAGCGCAGGAAATCGCTGGAGACGAGGGCGAGGGGTGACACTTCGGCGTCCATGGTCGTTCTGTCGGTTACCGGCGCGGGTTGAGCACATTGGTGAAGTCAACGTCCTTGGCGACGTAGACGTTCACGATGGTGCCCTGGTTGATGGTGACCGTCGGCGGGCGACGGCCTTCGCTGAGCGCCTCGTTGGCCAGGCGTTCCATGGTGCGTGCGGTGGCACTCTCATACGGCGACTGCACCGCGAACCCATTGCTGCCGATGGTCGTCGATTCCGGGCCATGCTCTGCAGCGGCGTATTTGAAGGCGTCGGCGATCAGGCTGATCATCAGCGCCGACGCGATGCGGCTACCCCAATGCGCGCTGTACTGGCCCGGATGACCTGCGCCACCCAGCCCATCGACGCCCGGACTGGACATGGCCACGTCGATACCATTGGGCGTAGTGATACGGTCCCAGATGACCTCGACACGCTTGCCCGAGGGGCCGCCACCGTAGGCACCGTAGATCTTCGAACCCTTTGGCAGCAGCAGGCTGCGGCCGTTGATCGAGTAGACCGGCTCGGTGAGCAGGCAGGAGGTGTAACCGGCCAGGTCGGTGATGATGCGGGTTTCCAGCACGCAGCGCAGGTAGGTGCCTCGCACCAGCAGCGCATCGGGGCTCTGGATGTAGGTGGCACTGGACACATCTTCGACATCCGGCCCGCGACGGACTTTGGCCGGCGCTGCATTCTGACCGCCCAGGAACTGGGCTTGGGCCTGCAGCGCACGCGCATACTCATCCGACTCACTGAAACCACCGGGCTGCTGGTCGCCGTTGCCAACCATGCCGCCCGTCGAGCCCATGCGACGCTCCGCCAGGGTCGGACCACGCGGCTCACTGCGATCATCCATCGAAAGCGGCGAGGCCGGACGAGTCGGGCCCTCCGGTTGCGGGAGCGGCGGCAACGGCTGCGCCACGGGAATCGGCTCGGCCGGACCGGTCGCTGCGGGCGAGTCGACGCCCGGCAGGGTCGGCGTGCTGGCACGGGCGACCTGCGGCGGCGGCGTATCGTCCGCGGGCTCCCTGCCCTTGCGCAGCAGCAGGAAGCCCATCGCCAGCACCAGCACCAGGATGCCGCCCAGGAACATCAGCGCCTTGCGGTTCAGGCGCTGCTCTTCAGCCGAGCGCAGCTGCGGGGCAGCGGCGTCCAGATCGGGCGCGTCCTGGGTCCGGGCATTGCCGTAATACGGGTTGGACGACGTCTCCTGGCCCGCCGGGTCCTGCCCGTACGGAGACTGATTCGGGTCGTTGCCCGGAGTGTTCTGCTGGCTCATTTCTTCACGTTCCTTCGCAGACCGACGACGAAGTCGCCGTGGCGGATGACCAGGTACGGGTACGTCCCGTGCACGATCAGCGTGTTGCCCTCAACGGTGGTGTTGACCACGAAGTCCTCACCGTATTCCTTCTCGCGCCCGAAGACTGCCGGGAAAATGCCCGTCTTGTACTCCGGCGAATTCGGCAGCTTGAGGTAGGTGAAGCGGCCGTCGTCGTAGGCGTGCACCGGGATCAGCCACCCCATCTTCTTCGCCTTGCTGGTCGAATAGGAGTAGTTGAAGTTGTACTGGCGGTCCTTGGCCAGTTCGGTGCTCAGCAGCGGCTTGGCCTCTTCTTCCACCGCTTCCTGGGCTACGCCGAACACGGTCTCGTTCGGGTAGACGAACTCGATCTTGTACTGCACGCCAGCACGGCGGGCCTGTTCCAGCTGGCGCCAGTCGGTCGCCACCACCTTCAGTTCGAAGATGTAGGAATGGGTCTCGGTGCGCACCATCATGTTGGTGTCGACGTCGACGTTCTTCGGCTTGAGGTAGAAGACGTTTTCGCGACGGGTCAGCTCCCAGCCACTGCTGAAGCCGGTGCTGTAGTCGAGGATCTTCTCGTTCGGACTCAGCTCGATCTGGGTGGTCAGACCCAGGCCGGTACGAACCGGGTAGATCCGGTCCTTCTCATACTCGTATCGGTCCACTGCCTGTGCCATCGACGCGGTGGAAAACACCAGCGACAGCAACGACAGCAGCGCCAATGCGCTCCCCCTGACTTTTCGACTACTCATCGGTTGCTTGCTCCATCAGCATTTCCGGTGGATTGGTTCTGTGCGCGGTTCATTACCCACCCCGCATCGGTTGCGCCTGCGCGGGCTGCGTGCCCTGCGGCTGTCCCTGCATCGGCTGCGCCTGCTGCATCGGCTGGCCCTGCTGCATGGGCTGGCCCTGCTGCATGGGTTGCCCTTGCACAGGCTGGCCTTGCATCGGCTGGCCTTGCATCGGCTGGCCCGTGGCCGGATCGACCATCGGCGCCGCGGCCGGGCCGTTCGGGTCGTACATGCCCTGTGCCTGTGCTGCAGCCTGCTGCGCCTGCTGCGCTGCGTCCGCCTGCTGCTGCATTGCGCCCTCGTCGGGCACCGGCACGCCGCGGGCGTAGTCGTTGTCGACGCGGTACTCGGTGACCTGGAAGGCCAGCGGGTTGAGCACGCGATCCTGTTCGGACAACGCCAGGTTCTGGTTGTACTCGAAGCGCATCGTGACCAGCTGGTTGTCCAGGTAGGTCGAGACGCCGGTACGCTTGTCCAGCAGGCTGCGCTGGATGCGCACGGACGCACCGCGGAAGCTGCCGTTAGCCTGTGCGGCGAGCGGCGTGATGCTGAGGATCTTCACGCGGATGGCCTTGCCGCGCCCATACATCACGAACGGGTTCTGCGGATTGTTGCCCGCGTAACGCTGCTTCATGCTCGCGCCCACCGCATCGGTGGACATCACGAAGACCAGTTCCCAGTCGCGCAGGCCCATCACAGCGGAGTCGTAGGACTCACGCGCCAGCACGTACTGGGCCACGTTGCTGCGGTTGACCGCTTCGTTGGTGGTGATCGTCTCGCCCTGGAACGTGCCGCGCAGGCGCGCCACGGTGGCGGTGCCGGTGTAGGCATCAGCCATCACCAGGAACGGCACTTTTTCCTTCAGCGGGAGCATGTAGTAGTAGCCACCGGCCAAGGCCAGCGACATCAGCAACGATGCGGTAGCCACCCACCACGCGCGCCGCTCGCTGCGGCGTGCCATGTCGGCCACGGTAATCTCATAGCTGACCGCCTTGGCGACCGACTGCTCGACCTTCTGGCTGTTGCCTGCATCCTTCTTGCGGAACATGGATTCTTCCGTACTGCTGAAACATCAATGGGTGCAACGCCCCTGCGCCAGGCGCGGGGGCGGCATGTTCGATGGTTTCCTGGATGACTCAGCTGCCGCTGTCCGGATCAGGGCCCTTGGCCGACGCGGTCGGCGTCGATCCGGCGCTCTGCACGACGATCTGGTTGCCGACGATGGACACGGAAACGCCCTGCGCCGAGTAGGCGGACGTGACGTCGATCACGGCCTGCTGCGCGTTGGTCGTATCAATCCGCGTCACCGCTCCGTAGAGGGTGAAATCCGAGCTGAGGCGATAGTCCAGCGTGCGGCCGGAATCCTTGGCCCAACGGTCAAGCATGCCCTTGAGCGTGCCGTCCATGGGCGAGGCCTGGTACACGTAGCTGGAATACAGCGGAATCTCGGTGGGGGCTTCCGCGAAACGGTTGACCGGCTTCCACCGGCCGCCGAAATCGGGTGCGGGCTTGGTGGCACATCCGGCCACCATCAACGCCGCCGCTGCGGCGATGGACAACTTTGCGATAAACGCCTGATTCATACGGGCTTCACTTTGACGTACGAAAAAGCAGTCCCGATGTTGGTCCCCTGGCTGCTCCGGATTGGCATGACGCCAACCGGACACGCGTCGGGAACCCGACGCGTAAGCGCGGCTTCACGACGGCTCCCCGGCGGCCCGAAGACCGCCAACCAGGTTGCTGAAAACGGTTACACCAACCCGTCCTCTCGCACCCTCACCAACTTCGGAACCATCCCTGTTCCTATGGCTGAAACTCCTGGCCACTTCTGAAAGCGAGCTGAACCGAGAGGTCCCTGCGCCGTGCATAGACTGGCACAACCACGCGTCAAATCAATGTCAGACCAGTCTGAATTGGACAAACGCATGGCGTTTTCTTGACGCGCTTCACAAATTTACATTTGTGAGACCGCGTTATTTGCTCCATCGGATGCAGCTTCCTCACAGATTCAGAACAGGAGCTTCCACTTTTGGCAGTAGACGCGACGTGAAATATTTATCTTTGTAGTAGCGGATCTTGTCGCACTGCACAGGATGCGGGATGCCTTCGTAGAGGAACACTTCCTTGTCCGGGCCCATCGCTTTCAGCTCCTGCGGCAGCATCAGCGCGCGACGCTCCTCGGTGAAACTGTGGGTCTTTTCACGCGCGTGGGTGACGTTCTTCTTGCGGATGGTGGTGTAGCCCAGCATGTCCGAATAGTCGTTGGCATCCTGCTGCTCACGCGGCGCGTAGAGGATCTGCAGCGCGTGGTTGGTGATGATCGTGCGGGAGATCTCCCTGCCATAGGTCGCGTCCAGCTGCGACATGCTCTGGATGATCGGCAGCAGGCGCACGTTGTAGCCGGCCATGTAGGACACCGCCGAGGCGATGATGTCGACCTTGCCGATCGAGGTGAATTCGTCCATCAGCAGCAGGCACTGATACTTCAGGTCCGGGTTGGACTTGGGCAGTTCCTTGGTGTTGAGGTTGATCAGCTGGCTGAAGAACAGGTTGATGATCAGGCGGCTCTCGGCCAGCTTGTTGGGCTGGATGCCGATGTAGATGGTCATCTTCTTCTTGCGCACGTCGGTGAGCAGGAAGTCGTTGGTACTGGTGGCCTTGTCCAGCACCGGGTTGACCCAGGCGTTCAGCGGTTCCTTGAAGGTACCCAGGATCGAGGCGAAGGTCTCATCGGCCTGGGACAGCATGTTGGCGAACGCCGAGCGCGCATTGCTGCTCAGGAACGGCCGTTCGGACAGGCTCTTGAGGAACTTCTTCAGCTCGGTGCCATCGCCCGAGGACAGGCGGTACACCGCGCCCAGCGTTGGCGTGCCCTGGCCGCCGGGGAAGCCGCTGGCGCGCTCGTCATCCCAGTTTTCGAACAGGTAGAGGGTGAAGGCGATGAAGGCGTTGCGGGCCTGGCTGACCCAGAACTTCTGGTCCTCGGCACCATCGGGGTAGAGCATGGCGCCGATGCTCATCAGGTCCGAGATGCGGAAGGCCGGATCGTCGGAGACGTAACTGAGCGGGTTCCAGCGGTGCGTGCGGCGGTCTTCGGCGAAGGGATTGAACAGGAAGATCTCCTGCCCCTGGCTGGCGCGCCAACCACTGGTCAGGTCGAAGTTTTCCTGCTTGATGTCCAGCACCACCAGCGACTCGCCGTACTCCAGCAGGTTCGGGATGACCACGCCCACGCCCTTGCCCGAGCGGGTCGGCGCGGCGAGGATCACGAACTGCTGGCCGTCAAGGCGCACCAGCTTGCCGCCATGACTGCCGACGACGATGCTCTGCGCGGTCTTCTTGTACAGGCCGTGCTTCGCCAGGTCGGCACTGGTGGCAAAGCGTGCATCGCCGTGCAGCGATTTCTTCTCTTTCTTCAGCAGCCACACCAGGCTGCCCACCAGCACCACCAGCAGCGGCAGGCCGAAGCCCAGGTAGCCGGCCCACCTGATCTTGCCCACGAACGGGGCGACCTGTGGCTGGCCCAGCGCGCTGTAGTACTGGTAATAGGTATTCCAGGTGAACAGCTTGGTGTCCAGGCCAAGTAGCAACAGCGTCAGATAACCGGACAACGCGAAACCAAGCAGCAGGGCGACCACCGTAGCGATGGCGATGGTCAGGAACTTATTACTGGGCAACACCCGAATCCTCCATGATGCGCACTGGGGCGCGACGGCCTAGCGGCGGCGTCGTTGCGACGCCCATTTCCGCAGGTTGGTTTCATTTTCCAGCCCGGGCTCGATGCCCTCTTCACGCTCCAGCACCTCCAGGTACCGGCGCGCTTCGGCCAGCGACATCAGATCGGTCACACGTTCCCCGTCATCAGCGATGACCGTATGACCGATGACATCGCCGGGAGCGTACACCGGCGCGTGGGTCACCGCTACCAGCCGATAGCGGCCGCGCAGCTCGATTTGATGCGTGTACTCCTGCATGCATTCTTCTCCGTGATGGCGTTCACATCTCGTGCCCGCGTCAGGCGATGATGCCGCCCCTGCCGTGGTGGCGGCATGCAGGCGACGCAGACGACAATGCACATCCGCGCATCGGAGATTGTCATGGTTTGGATCGCACGCGCCCGTGCACTGGCCACCGCAGCCCACGCCGGGCAGGTCGACAAGGCCGGCCAGCCCTACATCGGCCATGTCAGCCGGGTGGCCGCCCGCGTCCGCGGCGACGCCGATGCCGAAGTGGTGGCCTGGCTGCACGACGTGGTGGAGGACTGCCCCGGATCTGCCGCGCAGGTGCAGGCGTTTCCGCCAGCAGTGCAGCGCGCGGTCCAGCTGCTGAGCCGCAACAGCACACCCGACGCCGACCACTATTACGCACGCATTGCCGCCGACCCGCTGGCACTGAAGGTGAAACAGGCCGATATCGCCGACAACGCCGATGAAGACCGGCTGGCCGCCCTGGATACCGCCACCGCCGAGCGCCTGCGCGTGAAATACCGGCACGCGCTGGCCCAGCTTGCCGCCCTGTCCGCGCCGACCGCTCCATCCATCGAACACTGATTTACCCTTGCGCGGGTGCCGCTGCTGCGGTGCAGCAGTACAATGGGCGGCTTCCCCCGCCCTGCCCGCCCCCCGCATGAGCCCCAATTCCTCCCTGGCCGCGCGGCTGACGCCGCGTCAGCGCACCTGGATCATCCTTGCCCTGTCGCTGGGTGGCTTTGCCATCGGCACCAGTGAATTCGCCAGCATGGGCCTGATGCTGGAGATCAGCCGCGGCCTGTCGATCAGCGAGACCCAGGTCGGCCACCTGATCAGTGCCTACGCGATCGGCGTGGTGGTCGGCGCGCCGATCCTCGCCTTCATCGGCGCCTCGTTCCCGCGCCGCAAGCTGCTGCTGGCGCTGATGGGCTTCTACGCGGTGGGCAACCTGGCCAGCGCCCTGGCCCCCAACTACGGCACCATGCTGATCGCGCGCTTCGTCGCTGGCCTGCCGCATGGCGCCTACTTCGGCGTGGCGATGCTGGTGGCCGCGGCCATCAGCCCGGCCGGCCAGCGTGGCCAGGCGATGTCACGGGTGCTGCTCGGCCTGTCCATCGCGATCCTGATCGGCAACCCGCTGACCACCTGGCTGGGCCAGCAGCTGAGCTGGCGCACCGCCTTCGCCCTGGTCAGCGTGCTGGCCATCGCCACGGTGGTGATGATCGCCCGCTTCCTGCTGCCCGATCCGGACGAGGCGCGTACCTCGCCGATGCGTGAGCTGCGCGCGTTCAACACCACCCAGGTGTGGCTGGCGCTGGGCATCGGCGCGGTCGGCTTTGCCGGCATGTTCTGTGTCTTCACCTACCTCGCGCCGACCCTGGTGCAGGTGACCGGCGTGGCCGAGTCGTGGATGCCGCTGGCCGTGGGCGTGTTCGGCATCGGCGCGATCATCGGCAACATCGCCGGCGGCTGGCTGGTGGACAAGTTCCACTTCAACGCCGCCGCCGTCGTGCTGGTGTGGTCCATCGTGATGCTGCTGCTGTACCCGCTGGCCGCGCAGTCGGTGTGGACCATCGGCCCGATGATCATCACCGTGGGCACCATGGGCGCGCTGGCCGCGGTGCTGCAGACGCGATTGATGGACGTGGCCGGCGAAGCACAGACCCTGGCTGCCGCATCCAACCACGCTGCCTTCAACACCGCCAACGCGCTGGGGCCGTGGCTGGGTGGCATGGCCATCAGTGCCGGCTTCAGCCCGGCGACCACCGGCTATGTCGGCGCGGCCACTGCGATCGGCGGCCTGCTGTTGTGGTGTGTCTCGGTAATGGTGGACCGCCGCCGCAAGGCTGCCTGAGGTCCTGCACTCAGCCCATGCCGCTGGCAGGGGC
>JAFAFD010000468.1 GCA_023423675.1 Pseudomonadota bacterium
TGAATTCTTTGAAATCTGTGGAACGCTTTGCAGCCCTGCCCTGCAGATTTCAAGCAATTCGCGGCGACCTCGGCTGCTGCCCCGGCTGCGACGCACGGATACGGTTCCACGCTGGGCTGAAATTCGCTGGATTCTGAGGGCGAGGACCCTGACCGGTTCCGCAGATTTCAAGAAATCCAGGCCTCGCCAGCGCCCCTGTCGCATGGATTCGTCGCAGCGTTTTCCACGTGGACCGTTTGGACTGACGGGACCTGCCAACTCCACCCGCAAGGGGCTGCCCGCAACGGCGGTCTTGACCGATGCAGTAAGCTGATGGATTCCCTGCCCTGCTACCGCCCCGAGCGGATGGTCTCCCGCGTCCCATGCTGATCCGCCGCCTCGCCTTGAACCAACTGCGCCGCTTCAGTGCCGTGGAACTGTCACCCCAGCCGGGCTTGAACCTGCTGACCGGCGACAACGGTGCGGGCAAGACCAGTGTGCTCGAGGCCCTGCATCTGATGGCCTATGGCCGCAGCTTCCGTGGCCGGGTGCGCGATGGCCTGGTCCGCCAGGGCCAGGAAGCGCTGGAAATCTTCGTGGAATGGGACGAACAGCGCGCCGATCGCCCGCCGCACCGCCGCAAGGCCGGTCTTCGCCATAGCGGGCAGGAATGGAAGGGCCGCCTGGACGGCGAAGACGTTGCCCAGCTCGGCAATCTCTGCGCGGCGTTGGCCGTTGTGACGTTTGAACCGGGCAGCCACGCCCTGGTCAGCGGTGGTGGCGAACCGCGTCGTCGTTTCCTCGATTGGGGCCTGTTCCACGTGGAACCAGACTTCCTTTCGCTGTGGCGCCGGTACTCCCGGGCACTCAAGCAACGCAATGCCCTGTTGAAGCAGGGCGGGCCCTCACGGATGCTGGATACCTGGGACCACGAGCTGGCTGAAGCGGGTGAACCGCTGACCAGCCGCCGCCAGCACTACCTGGAACGGCTGCAGGAACGGGCGATTGCCTTGGCAACCGCACTGGCACCGCAGTTGGGCATCCAGGGCCTGGATCTCAGCCCGGGCTGGCGTCGGCACGAACTGCCGCTGGCCGATGCGCTGCTGCTGGCCCGCGATCGCGACCGCCAGGCCGGTTACACCTCGGTGGGTCCGCACCGGGCCGACTGGAGCGTGGATTTCCACAGCATTCCCGGCCGGGATGCGCTCTCACGTGGCCAGGCTAAGCTCACTGCCCTCGCCTGCCTGCTGGCCCAGGCCGAGGATTACGCCGAACAGCGCGGACAATGGCCGGTCATCGCCCTGGACGACCTGGCATCGGAGCTGGATCGCACCCATCAGGCCCGGGTCCTCGAGCGTCTGCTGGCCGGTCCGGCACAGATCTTCGTAACGGCCACCGAGACCCCGGCGGCCCTGGTGGATCTCACCGACATCACCCGGTTCCACGTGGAACATGCGCAGATTGTGGCTGTGCCATAGTGGCTACATCAGGGCCTGCGGGGCCCGGCTGGTATAATTCAGGTTGCACCCCTTCTTACCCGGCGCATCGCACCTGTGCGGTGACCGACCTGCGGAGCCTACGGCAAGCGCAATGACCGACGAACAGAACACCCCGGCAAACAACGGCAACTACGACGCCAACAGCATCACCGCCCTGGAAGGGCTCGAGGCTGTCCGCAAGCGTCCTGGCATGTACATCGGCGACGTCCACGACGGCACCGGTCTGCACCACATGGTGTTCGAGGTCGTCGACAACTCGATCGACGAAGCCCTCGCCGGCCACGCCGACCACGTCGCGGTGACGATCCACGCTGACGGCTCGGTGTCGGTGTCCGACAACGGCCGCGGCATCCCGACCGGCAAGCACGAACAGATGAGCGCCAAGCTGGGCCGCGAGGTTTCGGCGGCCGAAGTCGTGATGACCGTGCTGCACGCGGGCGGCAAGTTCGACGACAACAGCTACAAGGTTTCCGGCGGCCTGCACGGCGTGGGCGTCAGCGTGGTCAACGCGCTGTCGCAGAAGCTGCTGGTGGACGTGTTCCAGAACGGCTCCCACTACCAGCAGGAATTCAGCAACGGCGCCGCGGTCACCGCGCTGGCCAAGCTGGAAGACACCACCAAGCGCGGCACCACCGTGCGCTTCTGGCCGTCGACCGTGGCCTTCCACGACAACGTGGAATTCCACTACGACATCCTGGCCCGCCGCCTGCGCGAACTGTCGTTCCTGAACTCCGGCGTCAAGATCGTGCTGGCCGACGAGCGCGGCGACGGCCGCCGCGATGACTTCCACTACGAGGGCGGCATCCGCAGCTTCGTGGAGCATCTGGCCCAGCTGAAGACCCCGCTGCACCCGAACGTCATCTCGGTCACCGGCGAACACAACAACATCGTGGTGGACGTGGCGCTGCAGTGGACCGACTCCTACCAGGAGACGATGTACTGCTTCACCAACAACATCCCGCAGAAGGATGGCGGTACCCACCTGGCCGGTTTCCGCGGCGCCCTGACCCGCGTGCTCAACAACTACATCGAGCAGAACGGCATCGCCAAGCAGGCCAAGATCAACCTGACCGGCGACGACATGCGCGAAGGCATGATCGCGGTGCTGTCGGTGAAGGTGCCGGACCCGAGCTTCTCCAGCCAGACCAAGGAAAAGCTGGTCAGCTCCGACGTGCGTCCGGCGGTGGAAAACGCCTTCGGCGCGCGCCTGGAAGAGTTCCTGCAGGAGAATCCGAACGAAGCCAAGGCCATCGCCGGCAAGATCGTCGATGCGGCGCGTGCCCGTGAAGCGGCGCGCAAGGCCCGCGACCTGACCCGCCGCAAGGGCGCGCTGGACATCGCCGGCCTGCCGGGCAAGCTGGCCGACTGCCAGGAAAAGGATCCGGCGCTGTCCGAACTGTTCATCGTCGAGGGTGACTCCGCAGGTGGCTCGGCCAAGCAGGGCCGCAACCGCAAGAACCAGGCGGTGCTGCCGCTGCGCGGCAAGATCCTCAACGTGGAACGTGCCCGCTTCGACCGCATGCTGGCCTCGGACCAGGTCGGTACGCTGATCACCGCATTGGGTACCGGCATCGGCCGCGACGAGTACAACCCGGACAAGCTGCGTTACCACAAGATCATCATCATGACCGACGCCGACGTCGACGGCGCCCACATCCGCACCCTGCTGCTGACGTTCTTCTACCGTCAGATGCCGGAGCTGATCGAGCGCGGTTACGTCTACATCGGCCTGCCGCCGCTGTACAAGATCAAGCAGGGCAAGCAGGAGCTGTACCTGAAGGACGACCCGGCGCTGGACAGCTATCTGGCCAGCAACGCAGTGGAAAACGCCGTGCTGGTGCCGGCCGCGGGTGAGCCGGGCATCGAAGGTGCCGCGCTCGAAAAGCTGCTGCTGACCTTTGCCGGCGCGCGCGACGCGATCGAACGCAATGCGCACCGCTACGACCGCAACCTGCTCGAAGCGCTGGTCGACTTCGTGCCGATGGACCTGGCCAACCTGCGCAATGCCGCTGAAGGCCAGGGCCTGGATGCACTGGCCAAGCGCCTTAACCAAGGCAGCCTGGGCAGTGCGCGTTTCAGCCTGGAACTGCAGGAGCCGAACGACGAGCGTCCGGCCGCCGTGCTGGTGACCCGCCGCCACATGGGCGAGGAACACGTGCAGGTGCTGCCGCTGGCCGCCTTCGAAGGTGGCGAACTGCGTGCCATCTACCAGGCCGCCAGCCTGCTGCACGGCCTGGTGCGCGAAGGCGCCACCATCGGCCGCGGGGCCAAGTCGGTCGAAGTGGACAGCTTCGCCAAGGCACAGAACTGGCTGCTGGAGGAAGCAAAGCGCGGCCGCCAGATCCAGCGCTTCAAGGGCCTGGGTGAAATGAACCCGGAACAGCTGTGGGATACCACCGTCAATCCCGATACCCGTCGCCTGCTGCAGGTGCGCATCGAGGATGCTGTCGCGGCTGACCAGATCTTCAGCACCCTGATGGGCGATGTCGTCGAACCGCGTCGTGACTTCATCGAAGACAACGCGCTTAAGGTCGCCAACCTGGATATCTGACACGCTTCGACCGTGGCCGGTGCGCGGGGATGCGCGCCGGCTTTCGCCCTCTGATCGCAGGTAATCGATGTCCGCTTCCGTCCCGGTATCCGCCCCGCCGCCCGTTCCGCCAGCCTCGGCTGCGCCGCGCCGCGGTTCGCCCGTGGCAGGCTTCCTCATCGATCTGGGCATCGGCGCCGCCACGCTGTTCATCCTCAGCCTGGTTGCTGGCCTGGCGTGGGGCCTGTATCGCGGCATCCAGGTCGGCTACGCCAACGCGAAGAACAACGGCGCGGGTATCGACCCGTCCAGCGTGACCGAAGCGCTGGGCACGCCCGGTGCCCTGGCACAGGTGCTGATGGCCCTGGTGTCGACCGGTGGCGCGGCGCTGCTGCTGTATTTCCTGCGGCGGCCGGCCAATGCCGCCGAACGGCAGGCCTCGGCGCAGGCACTGCGGCGCCCGTCCACCTGGGGCTGGACCCTGCTGGTGGCCACGCTGATCGTGATCGGCAGCAATGGCATCGCCTTCCTGGCCAAGCAGTTCGGCGTCGAACCGGTGCCGACCAACCTGGCGCTGATGCAGCACGCCATCGAGCGTTTCCCGCTGTTTCTGGTGCTGTTTGCGGTGGTGCTGGCGCCGGCCTACGAGGAACTGCTGTTCCGCCGCGTGCTGTTCGGCCGCCTGTGGCAGGCCGGCCGACCCTGGCTGGGTGTGCTGCTCAGCAGCCTGGCCTTCGCCCTGATCCATGAGATTCCCGGTACCAGCGCCAACGGCCCGGCCGAGATCGCCCAGCTGTGGCTGGTCTACGGTGGCATGGGCGCCGCGTTCTGCTGGCTCTACCGGCGCACCGGGACGCTGTGGGCGGCGATCATCGCGCACGGCTTGAACAACGCCGTGGCCTTGGCCGCGCTGATGTTCTTCGGGTCAATGTAAGGCCTTGGCCGGTTGACGAAAAATTAAGCGGGCCCAGTACACACTGCCTGCATGAACACGGGGGATTCCATGAAATCACTGTTGCTTGCCCTGCTCATCACCGTGCTGGTGGCTGCCTGCGCCACCACCACCTCACCCACCGGCCGCCGGCAGATGGTTGGCGGCGTGTCGCAGGCACAGCTGGACCAGTTGGGCGCGCAGGCGTTCGCGGAAACCAAGCAGAAGGAAAAGATCAGCACCGACGGCCGCCAGAACGCGTACGTGCAGTGCGTGGTCAATGCGCTGGTCGCGCAGCTGCCTGCTCAGTACCGGGGCGTACGGTGGGAAACGGCGGTGTTTGTCGACAAGGAACCCAACGCCTTTGCCCTGCCTGGCGGCAAGGTTGGCGTGAACACCGGCATCTTCACTGTCGCCAAGAACCAGGATCAGCTGGCAGCGGTCATCGGCCATGAAATCGGCCATGTCATCGCCCGCCACCACGAAGAACGCATCACCCGGCAGATGGGCGCGCAGACGGGCCTGTCCGTGCTGGGTGCATTGGCGGGTGCTGCCTACGGCGAAGGCGCCGCCAGTACGGTCAACCAGCTGGGCGGTACCGCTGCCCAGACCGCGTTCCTGCTGCCCGGCTCACGTACCCAGGAATCGGAGGCCGATGTGATCGGCCAGCGCCTGATGGCCGATGCCGGTTTCAACCCGGCGCAGGCGGTTGATCTGTGGCAGAACATGATGGCCGCCAGTGGCGGACGCAGCCCGCAATGGCTGTCCACCCACCCCGATCCGGCCAACCGCATCCGCGAACTGCAGCGCGATGCGCCGTCGCTCGCACCCGCTTATCAGCAGGCCCAGGCCGCCGGTCGCAGGCCAAAGTGTGGCTGAGTGCGCAGATTCATGCTGTATTGCAGCACATAAAACGATTTCTCACGCCATCTGTTTCTGATACGTTTGGCGGCTCAGATTTTTCTGACAGTCCGACTTTGCCGCTGACGGCGGTTCGATCGAGGTGAACGATGATTTTCCGCAACCACAAAGCTGTGCTTTCCGTCCTCATCGCGACCGCCCTGACCGGCGCCGTGGTCACCGATGTCTTCGCGCAGTCCTCGCGTTCGTCCGAGCGCGGCAACCGCGGTGGCAAGCAGCAGGCCAAGGCCGAAGTCCTGTACCCGAATGCCACGCGTGAGGAGCCGAAGGAAAAGGCGTCCGCGAAGATGGGCAAGCAGCTGCAGAAGCTGATTGACAGCTACAACGACCAGAAGTTCCCGGAGACCCTGCAGATTGCAGGCGAGATCCTGGGCAACAGCGCGTCGAACAACTACGACAAGTCGCTGGCCGCGCAGCTGGCTTCGCAGGCTGCTTACCAGAGCGACGACACCGCCGGTGCCATCGGCTACCTGAAGCAGGCGCTGCAGCTCAACGGTCTGGACAACAACGGCCACTACCAGTCGATGCTGATGCTGGGCCAGCTGCAGCTGCAGGAAGACCAGACCGCCGAGGGCCTGGTCACGCTGGACAAGTACTTCGCCGAGACCAAGTCGAACAAGCCGGAAGAGCTGGTTGCCAAGGGCCAGGCGCTGTACCAGCTGCAGCGTTACCAGGAAGCCATTCCGGTGCTGCAGCAGGCCATCGCCGGCGCGACCGAGCCGAAGGACAACTGGAACCAGCTGCTGATGGCTGCCCTGTCCGAAGCCGGCCAGACCGGTGAAGCGGTCAAGACCGCCGAAGCCCTGGCAGCGAAGAACCCGAACGACAAGAAAGCGCAGCTGAACCTGGCCAACATGTACATGCAGGCCGATCAGATGCCGAAGGCCGCCGCGGTGATGGACAAGCTGCGCAGCAGCGGCCAGCTCACCGAAGAGCGCGAGTACAAGCAGCTGTACTCGATCTACGCCAACACCGAGAACAAGGAAAAGGACGTCATCGCGGTCATCAACGAAGGGTTGCAGAAGGGCATCCTGAAGCCGGACTACCAGGTTTACCTGGCTCTGGCCCAGTCCTACTACTACTCCGACCAGGTGCCGCAGGCGATCGAGGCGTGGCAGAAGGCCGCCCCGCTGTCCAAGGATGGTGAGACTTACCTGAACCTGGCACGCGTCCTGCATGCCGAAGGTCGCGTTCCGGAGGCCAAGAAGGCCGCCCAGGAAGCTCTGGCGAAGGGCGTGAAGAACCAGGCTGATGCCAAGAAAATCATCAACCTGAAGTAAGTAGGAATAACGCCTGAATGCCTGCACAGCTGATGCGCAGGCGCTCAGGATTGGTATAAGCTTGGAGGTTCCTGCGGTGTCATGCACCGCTGATCAGGGATTCCGCCCCCGGGATTCCGGCCCCACTATTGAGCTCTTGGCGCATGACGGAACAACTAGTCGTTCACCGGTACGAACAAACTGAAGAATCGGGGCTGAGCTGGCCGCGCATCTTCGGCATCGCGTTTGTAATCGCCCTGCATCTGGCCGCCTTCATGATGCTCCTGATCCCCGCCGTGGCCCCCAAGGCCGTGGCTGAGAAGGAGCGCAACGTCATGGTGACCATCGTCGACGCGCCGCCGCCGCCTCCGCCGCCGCCGCCGCCGCCGCCGCCGCAGGACACCCCGCCGCCGCCGGTGAAGAACCTGTCGCCGCCGAAGCCCTCGCCCGTCCCGCCGCCGCCGCAGGCGCCGGTCGTCGACGTGCCGGAGCCGCGCCCGAACGACATCGTCACCCCGCCGTCGCCGCCGTCGCCGCCGTCGCCGCCCGCCTCGATCGAGGCCAGCGTCGACATCTCGTCGAAGGCCATGAATCCGCCGCGCTACCCGCCGGCCGCTTTCCGCGCTGGTATCCAGGGCGAAGTGATCCTGATCATTGATG
>JAFAFD010000496.1 GCA_023423675.1 Pseudomonadota bacterium
CTCCCCACCCCCCCCCCCCCCCCCCGCCGCTACCGGGTCACGGCATCCGGATCGGCCACCGGTGACGGCGGGCACGCCGGAATTTCCGACGGCGTGGCCACGTGTTCTGCCGGCGGCGGGGTGATCATCTTCGCCTTGCGCCAGCCACCCCAGCGGTAATACGCCAGCGACAGCAGCATCGACACCAGCGAGCCGGCGGGGAAGCTCCACCAGATCGCATCCGCGCCCCAGTAGGGCTGCAGGAATTCGGCGAACGGCACGCGCACGCCCCACAGCGAGGCGGCCAGGATCAGCAGCGGCGGAATGACCGCGCCGGTGGAGCGCACCACGCCGGAAATGACGAAGCTGACGCCGAAGAACAGGAACGAGCCGATCACGATGTGGTTGAGGTGGCGGGCGATCTGCAGCGATTCGCTGCCCTGCGGCAGGAACAGCGCCAGCGAGTACTGATCCAGCAGCACCAGCGGCAGGATCAGCGCACCGGTCAGCAGGAAGTTGAACAGGATGCCCTGGCGCGCGGTGCCACGGACGCGGTCCCAGCGCTGCGCACCCACGTTCTGCGCAGCCATCGACGAACACGCCGCACCAATCGCCATCGCCGGCATCTGCACGTAGTTCCACAGCTGCAGCGACGCGCCATAGGCGGCGCCGGTGGCCGTGCCGTACTGGTTGACCATCGTCATCAGCAGGATCACCGACAGCGAGATCAGCACCATCTGCAGGCCCATCGGCACGCCCTTGACCACCAGTGCACGCAGGATGGTCAGGTCGAGCTTGAACAGGTGCATGTCGGCACGGCCCAGCCACAGCGTGTGCCGCTTGTGCCGCATGTACAGCAGCAGGCCGGTCAGCGACAGCGTCTGCGACACCAGCGTCGCCCAGGCCGAGCCGGCGATGCCCAGTGCCGGGAACGGACCGAGGCCGAAGATCAGCACCGGGTTCAGTGCGATGTCCAGCAGCACCGACACCAGCAGGAAGCGGAACGGCGTGCGCGAATCACCGGCACCGCGCAGGGCGGCGCTGAGGAAGGCGAACGCGTACAGCGTGGGCATGGCCAGGAAGATGATGCGCAGGTAGGCCTCGGCCAGCGGCAGCGAGGCCGCCGGCGTGCCCATCGCCGCCAGCAGCGGGTGGGCCAGGAACCAGCCGGCGATGGCGATGATCACCGACAGGCCGATGAAGAAGCTGGCGCTGGTGCCAACCACGCGCCGCGCCTGGGCGATGTCGCGTGCACCGATGGCCTGGCCGATCAGGATGGTCGAGGCCATGCCGAAGCCGAACACCGAGCCGATCAGGAAGAACATGATGTTGTTGGCGTTGGCCGTGGCGGTCAGCGCCGCCTCGCCGAGGTAGCGCCCCACCCACACCGCATTCACCGAACCGTTCAGCGACTGGGCGATGTTGCCCGCCAGGATCGGCAGCGCGAACAGCAGCAGGTTGCGGCCGATGGGGCCGGAGGTCAGGTCAAGCGGCGCTTTGGCCATGGGCTGGTGATCGATTCCCGGGAGGCGCACACTAGCATCAAGCCGGTTTGCGGGGTGTGGCAATGCATCAACGACGACAGCTGGCGCGGCATTGCGTGGGGGCCTTGATCGTGGCCACGCTGGCCGCATGTTCGACGGGTGACCGGCTGGGTGATGCCCAGGTGCGGCCCGCCGACCGCGCTGAGTGCCTGGTCGGCAACCAGCGCCAGGACCTGGCGGGCACGCCGACGTTGATGGGGGGCAGTGGCTGCCGTACCGACCCCAGCAACCCGCGACCCCTGAACAAGCGCACGGAGTAGTACCTGCCGATGTCCGAGCTTTCCCCGCTGTCGCCCAGTGTCCGCCTGGATATCTGGTTGTGGGCGGCCCGTTTCTACAAGACCCGCAGCCTGGCCAAGCAGGCCATTGAAACCGGCAAGGTGGCCGTGGCCGGGCAGCGCCCGAAATCCTCGCGCGCGGTGCGCGTGGGCGAGCAGCTGCAGGTGGACCGCGGCGAAGAGCATTTCGAGCTGCAGGTGCTGGGCATCAGCGACCAGCGCGGGCCGGCGCCGGTGGCGCAGCAGCTGTATGCCGAAAGCGAAGCGTCCAAGGCGCGCCGTGCCGAGCAGCGTGCGCTGCGCATCGCCGCCCGCGATGGTTTCCAGCCGCCGGAGCACAAGCCGGACAAGCGCGCGCGGCGGTTGATCCGCGCACTGGGTGATCTGGACGCGCTTTGACGGAACGCGTGCGAACCAACGGTTCGCACCCACCGGAGCGGGCGGGTTACGCCCACCACAGCGAGCGGTAGCGCCGGGCCATGCCCGGCGGGCGTGCGACGTGCTGCGCGCGCTCAGCCTGCATTCGGTTTTCACCCCGCACGTTGGATCTTCCTCTCCATGGAAGACCCTCATGTTCCTGCGCCGCAGCCTGCTGTGCCTGGCACTCGCCAGCGCCGCCCCGGTGTTCGCCGCCGACATCACCTTCTGGGATACGCCGCAGCGCGGTGGCAACAGCTTCAACGAAAATCCGCCCGACCGTGCCTATTTCCAGGCGCTGCGCGACACCGGCGCGACCTGGGTGCGGCTGAGCCCGGACAAGTGGAAAAGTGCCGGCGGCCGCGACTTCCTGATAGGCGATGCCGACCACTACCAGGGGCTGGTGCCGGGCGATGTTGCGACCCTGCGGCGTGCGCTGGATGACGCGGATGCCTCGGGCCTGAAGGTAGTGCTGGTGCCGTTGTCGCTACCCCTGCTGCGTTGGAAGCAGAAGAACGATGGCAAGGTTGACCAGCGCCTGTGGCAGTCGATGGACAACCACCTGCCGGCGCAGCGCTTCTGGCACGACCTGGCCACGGCGCTGAAGGGCCACCCTGCGCTGGCCGCCTACAACCTGATCAACGAACCGGCGCCCGAGTACGGCACCGCGCTGGCCGAGCATGCGTCACGCGCAGCGATGCAGCAGTGGTACGCCAGCGTCGAAGACGGCCCGCGTGATCTGCGCGCGCTGTACCGGGGGCTGATCGCCAGCGTGCGTGCGGTGGATGCGGACATGCCGCTGATGCTGGATGCCGGCTGGTATGCGGCGGCTGACGCCTTCGATTACTGGCCGGCGCCGCTGGACGATACGAAGCTGCTGTACAGCGTGCACATGTACGAGCCGTACGCGGCGACCAGTGCACCCAACCAGAAACGCGCCACGCCGTACCGCTACCCCGCCACGGTGCCGTTCGGCTCCGGGAAACAGCGGTGGGATGCATCGCGCGTGCGCAGCTACCTGCAGCAGCCGATGGACTGGGCGAAGACCCATGGCATCGGCGCCAACCGGATGGTGATTGGTGAGTTCGGCTGCATGCGGCGCTGGCCGGATTGCGCGGCCTACCTGCGCGATGTGCTGGCAGTGGCCGAGCAGCAGCAGGTGCACTGGGCGTTCTATGCCTTCCGTGAGGATGGCTGGGACGGGATGGATTACGAGCTGGGCGACAAGGCGCTGCCGGGGGCCTACTGGCAGGCGTTGGAGAAGGGCGAGGCGGTGCAGCCGCCGCGGTCGATGCAGGCGCCGTTGTTTGCGCCGATTCTGCAGCGGTTGAAAGACGGGGTGCGTTGAAACCGCCGCGGCTGCGGAGAGCGTGCGAACCAACGGTTCGCACCCACCAGAGCAGGAGAGCATGCCAACCAAGGTTGGCAACTACCGGGTCATGGCCGCCGGGCCATGCCCGGCGACCACCCGCATCACCTCAACCGTGCAGGTCGTAGCGGTCCAGCTCCATCACCCGCGTCCAGGCGGCGATGAAATCCTGCACGAACTTCTTCTCGCCATCGCCGCTGGCATACACCTCGGCCAGTGCGCGCAGCACGGCGTTGGAACCGAACACCAGGTCGGCACGGGTGCCGGTCCAGCGTGCGCTGCCATCGCCGCGGCTGCGGCCTTCATAGCGCTCGCGGCCCGTGGCCTTCCACTGCGTGCCCATGTCCAGCAGGTTGACGAAGAAGTCGTTGCTCAACGTGCCGGGGCGCGTGGTGAACACGCCGTGCTTGCCGCCGTCGGCATTGGCGCCGAGCACGCGCAGGCCACCGACCAGGGCGGTCATCTCTGGTGCGGTCAGGGTCAGCAGCTGCGCCTTGTCGATCAGCAGCGCCTCGCCCGGCACGCTGTAAGCGCCCTTGAGGTAGTTGCGGAAGCCATCGGCCGCCGGTTCCAGCACCGCGAACGACTCGACGTCGGTCTGTTCCTGGCTGGCATCGGTGCGACCCGGGGTGAACGGCACGCTCACCTCATGGCCGCCGGCCTTGGCCGCCTGTTCGATGCCCACGCCACCGGCCAGCACGATCAGATCGGCCAGCGATACCTGCTTGCTGCCGCCGCCATTGAACTCGGCCTGCACCTTTTCCAGCGCGGCCAGCACCTTGGCCAGCTGCTGCGGCTGGTTCACCGGCCAGTCCTTCTGCGGGGCCAGGCGGATGCGCGCGCCATTGGCACCACCACGCTTGTCCGAGCCACGGAAGGTCGAGGCCGAGGCCCAAGCGGTGGACACCAGCTCGGCGACGCTGAGGCCGGTCGCGGCGATCTTCTGCTTCAGCGCGGCAATGTCCTTGGCGTCGATCAGCGGGTGCTTGGCTTCCGGCACCGGATCCTGCCAGATGAACTCTTCGGCAGGGATTTCCGGGCCCAGGTAACGCGCACGCGGGCCCATGTCGCGGTGGGTCAGCTTGAACCAGGCGCGGGCAAAGGCATCGGCGAAAGCCTGCGGATTCTCGAGGAACTTCCGCGAGACCTTTTCATAGGCCGGGTCCATGCGCAGCGACAGGTCGGTGGTCAGCATGGTCGGGCGATGCTTCTTCGACGGATCGTGCGCGTCGGGAATGACGGCATCGGCATTCTTGGCCACCCACTGGTGCGCGCCGGCCGGGCTCTTGGTCAGTTCCCATTCGTTGCCGAACAGGATCTCGAAGAAGTCGTGGCTCCACTGCGCCGGGGTGCGCGTCCAGGTCACCTCCAGGCCACTGGTGATGGAGTCGCCGCCCTTGCCGCTGCCAAAGCTGTTGGCCCAGCCCAGGCCCTGGTTTTCCAGGTCGGCGGCTTCGGGTTCCTTGCCGACGTTGTCGGCCGGGCCGGCACCGTGGGTCTTGCCGAAGCTGTGGCCACCGGCGATCAGGGCGACGGTTTCCTCGTCGTCCATCGCCATGCGGGCGAAGGTGTCGCGGATGTCATGCGCGGCCAGTACCGGGTCGGGGTTGCCGTCGGGGCCTTCCGGGTTCACATAGATCAGGCCCATCTGCACGGCGGCCAGCGGGTTCTCCAGCTTGCGCGAGTGCACGTCGCCGTCGGCATCGTCATCGGACACCAGCACGCCGTGGTCTTCCTGCACGCCTTCTGAGCCGTGCTTGTAGCGCACGTCGCCACCCAGCCAGGTGGTTTCGCGGCCCCAGTACACATCCTGGTCCGGTTCCCAGGTATCGGGGCGGCCGCCGGCGAAGCCGAGCGTCTTGAAGCCCATCGATTCAAGGGCGACATTTCCGGTCAGGATCAGCAGGTCGGACCAGGAGATGGCCTGGCCGTACTTCTGCTTGATCGGCCACAGCAGGCGGCGCGCCTTGTCCAGGCTGACGTTGTCCGGCCAGCTGTTGAGCGGGGCGAAGCGCTGCTGGCCGCGACCGCCGCCGCCACGGCCATCGCCGATGCGGTAGGTGCCGGCGCTGTGCCAGGCCATGCGCACGAACAGGCCGCCGTAATGGCCGAAGTCGGCCGGCCACCAGTCCTGTGAATCGGTCATCAGCGCCTTCAGGTCGGCCTTCAGCGCGGCGTAGTCCAGGCCCTTGAAGGCCACGGCGTAATCGAAGCCCGCGTCGAGCGGATTGGAGCGGCTGGAGTGCTGGTTGAGCAGGTCCACGCGCAGCTGGTTCGGCCACCAGTCGCGGTTGGTCGTTGCGTCACCGACGACGGCGTGGTTGAACGGGCACTTGGCTTCGCTTTTCATGGATCTCTACCTGTGGACGGGCGAAAGGTGGAATCGAGGAGGCCTGACCACCATAGGTGGTGCCTACTGATGGGTAAATTCGATTGATTCAACCGATGTGATAGTGGCGGCCTATCAGAGGCAGGGCTTGGACCGATGTGCGCGATCAGCGCTTGAGCAGGCCGGCGCCGAGCTTGAGCAGATCGCTGGCGCCGAACTGACCGTCGCCGTCCTGGTCGAGTGCGCCACCGAGCAGGCTTCCGAAGCCGCCGCCAGCGTGCTGGGTTTCCTGGCCGAGGGCCGAGCTGAGTTCGCCGGCATTGCCCTGCTGGGCGAAGCGCTGGGCCAGGAACGACATGACGATGGGGGCGAGGATGGCCAGCAGCTTGCCGGTGGTGCCGCTGTCCAGGCCGGTCTTCTGGCCGAGCAGCTCGGCCGCCTGCGGCTGCTGGCCGCCAAACACGTGGCCGAGGATGCCGGCGCCGTCGGTCGCGCCACTGCCGCCGCCGCCCATCACCGCGCCGAGGATGCCGCCCAGGTCGAAACCGCCACCGCTCCCACCGCCGCCGAGGTGGTCGCGCTGCAGCGCATTGAGCAGGGACTGCGCGCCCTGCGGTTCACTGGCGTTCTGGCCCAGTGCGCCCAGCAGCAGCGGCAGCGCGCTGCCTATCGCCTGGGTAGTCTGGCTGCTGTCCAGGCCGAGCTGCTGGGACACCTGCTGCAGGCCTTGCCCCTGCTGCAGCTGCTGGAAGAGGGACGCGGCGAGGGATTCGGTGTTCACGGCGGTCTCCGTTCTGTGAAGGAAGGACCGCCCGAGCATAACGCCGGGTATACGACGGAAATGCGAAGGCAGCCGAGCGTGGGCTAGGCTCTACAGGCAGGGCGTGACGGCGCCGTTGTAGAGCCGAGCCCATGCTCGGCTCAGCCCTGCCAACGGGCGCGGTTACAGCAGCGTCTTCAACCGGTACAGCGCTTCCAGCGCCTGCTTCGGGCTCAGCTCGTCGGGGTCGATCGCGGCCAGCGCTTCCTGCGCCTTGCTGGCCGGTGCGCTGAACAGGCCGAACTGCTGCGGTGCATCCAGCGCCTGCGGTGAGACCTCGGCGGCATGGCTTTGGCCACCGCGTTGTTCCAGCTCGGCCAGGCGACGGCGGGCCTGGGCCACGGTTGCGCGCGGCAGGCCTGCCAGCGCGGCCACCTGCAGGCCGAAGCTGCGGTTGGCCGGGCCGTCCTTCACTGCGTGCATGAACACCAGCGCTTCGCCATGCTCGACCGCATCCAGGTGCACGTTGGCGATGCCGCTGCGGCCGCCTTCGTGCTGCTCGTCGGCCAGCGCGGTCAGTTCGAAGTAGTGGGTGGCGAACAGCGTGTAGCAGCGGTTCTGGTAGGCCAGGTGGCGGGCCACCGCATCGGCCAGGGCCAGGCCGTCGTAGGTGGACGTGCCGCGGCCGATCTCGTCCATCAGCACCAGCGAATGCGCGGTGGCGTGGTGCAGGATGTAGCTGGTCTCGGCCATTTCGACCATGAAGGTCGACTGCCCGCGGGCCAGGTCGTCGCCGGCGCCGATGCGGGTGAGGATGCGGTCGATCGGGCCGATCAGGGCGCGGCTGGCCGGCACGAAGCTGCCGATATGGGCCAGCAGCACGATCAGCGCGTTCTGCCGCATGTAGGTGGACTTACCGCCCATGTTCGGGCCGGTGATGACCAGCATGCGACGGTCCGGATGCAGGTCCAGGTCGTTCGGCTCGAACGGCTGTTCGCGCACGGCTTCAACCACCGGGTGGCGACCGCGTTCGATCTTCAGGCAGGGCTCGGCCTGCAGCTCCGGGCGCGCCCAGTCCAGCGCCTGCGCGCGTTCGGCGAAGGCGGCCAGCACGTCCAGTTCGCTCAGCGCGGCGGCGCACTGCTTCAGCGGTTCCAGCTGGCCACCCAGGGTGTCCAGCAGCTGCTCGTACAGGTACTTCTCGCGCGACAGCGAACGGTCGCGCGCGGACAGCACCTTGTCCTCGAAGGCCTTCAGTTCCTCGGTGATGTAGCGCTCGGCATTGGTCAGCGTCTGCCGGCGGGTGTAGTGCACCGGCGCGCGGTCGGACTGGCCCTTGCTGATCTCGATGTAATAGCCGTGCACACGGTTGTAGCCGACCTTGAGGGTGGCGATGCCGCTGCTCTCGCGCTCGCGTTGTTCCAGGTCGACCAGGAACTGGTCGGCGTGGGTGGACAGGCGTCGCAGTTCATCCAGCTCGGCATCGAAGCCGTCGGCCAGCACGCCGCCGTCGCTCAGCTTCAGCGGCGGCATTTCGGCGATGGCGCTGGCCAGCAGGTGCGCGCACTCGTCGTGCTCGCCCAGTGCCGCGTGCAGGGTCTGCAGGCGCGGCGAATCCAGCGGCGCCAGCACCTCGCGCACGGCCGGCAGCAGGCCCAGGCCATCGCGCAGGGTAGAGAAATCGCGCGGGCGCGCCGAGCGCAGCGCCACGCGGGTGAGGATGCGTTCCAGATCGCCAAGGCGGCGGAACTGCTCGCGGATGTCGGCGTCGCTGCCGCGGTCGATCAGCGTTTCCACTGCATGGTGGCGCTGTACCAGCACCTCGCGCAGGCGCAGCGGGCGGTGCAGCCAGCGGCGCAGCAGGCGGCCGCCCATCGGCGTCACCGTGCTGTCGAGCACGCCCAGCAGCGTGTTGCGGGTGTCGCCGTCCACGCGCGTATCCAGTTCCAGATGACGGCGGGTGGCGGCATTCATCGCGATGGCCTCACCGGCGGTTTCGATCGCGATGGAGGTCAGGTGCGGCAGGCGCTGCTTCTGGGTTTCCTCGACATAGCCGAGCAGGGCGCCAGCGGCAGCGGTAGCGCGCGGCTTGTCGTCGATGCCGAAACCGCTGAGGTCGTGCAGCTTGAAGAAGGCCAGCAGCTGGCGGCGGCCGCTGTCCGCATCGAACAGCCACGGCGCACGGCGGCGCACGCCGGTGCGCTGGCGCAGGAATTCGGGCCAGTTCTCTTCGTCGGGCACCAGCAGCTCGGCCGGCTCCAGGCGGGCCAGTTCGGCTTCCAGCGCGTCGTCGGTCTCGACTTCGTTGACCAGGAAGCGGCCACCGGCGAGGTCGGCCCAGGCCAGGCCGTAGCCCTGTTTGGTACGCGACAGCGCCATCAGCAGGGTGTCGCGGCGCTCGTCCAGCAGCGCCTCGTCGGTGACCGTGCCAGGGGTGACGATGCGCACCACCTTGCGCTCGACCAGGCCCTTGGCCAGGGCCGGGTCGCCGATCTGTTCACAGATGGCCACCGATTCGCCCAGCGCGACCAAGCGGGCCAGGTAGCCCTCGTAGGCATGCACCGGCACACCGGCCATCGGGATGGGCGCGCCGCCGGAGCTGCCGCGCTGGGTGAGGGTGATGTCCAGCAGCCGCGCCGCCTTGCGGGCGTCGTCGTAGAACAGCTCGTAGAAGTCGCCCATGCGGAAGAACAGCAAAAGGTCCGGGTAATCGGACTTGGCTGCGAAGAACTGCTTCATCAGCGGGGTGTGTTCGGCGGACTTGTCTTTGGACATGGGACTCGGAAATCGGGGCAGGCGCCCGCGCCAGGAGGGCGGCAGGCAGCTGCGGAAACGGAGTCACTATGGTAACGGGTAGGGTGGTGCACGCGGCACCGGCATGGGCTGTCCTCGCGCGACTGCAGTCCACGGCTCAGTGGCCCGGCGCCGCGGTCGTGGTCACGTCCGGGTGCGGGGACGGACCTACACATCAGGCGCTGCTACTGGCTGGATTCGTCATCGAGGTCGCGCGACCTCCAAAGAGAGCCGTCGACCTTGTACCAGGTGTATCTTCCGACCCGCTTGCCGCGGCGGAAAGTGCCTTCCTCCTTGAGGAGGCCAGTGTCCCACCAGCTCTTGTACGGGCCATGAAATTCACCATCCCGAAGGGTTGCGCACAGAAGCAGCAACCCATCTTTTGACCACTCACGGAGCACTCCGCTCTTTAGCCCATTCCTGTATTCGAACTCAGAAAACGGCGCACCACTTTCATACCAGCGTTGAAAAATGCCATGCCATTTCCCGTCGACCCGAGCGCCGCGAGATTGAATGCTGCCGGACGGATAGTGCGTCTCAACTGTTTCTACATTCTGATGTGTCATCGGAAAGATCCTCCGCAAAATGTTCTTCAGACCATGGCAGCGGCTCACGGTCTGATTGACCTTTGTTGGCGATGCACAGGTTGCGACGATCTGCAGCCCGGGTCAGGCACGCTCGATGCCAGTGATCAGGGTTCCTTGCTTGTTTCCAAGCCTCGCGACCTGTCGCACGATACACCTTCCTCACTGCAGCCATGGCTCGGTCCGTCTATGCGAGATTCTTGAGAGAGCATACTCCCTGGCAATGTTCGAAGTTCTCCAGACCGAGCCATCTGTGTCGTACCAGGTGTAACGTCCGATTCGTTTTCCTGCTCTGTAGGTTCCTTCTTCTTTGGGCAAGCCGGAGCTCCACCAGCTCTTGAAAGGTCCATCAAATTCGCCGTCTTTTACAGTGGCAGACATCAGCAGAAGCCCATCTTCTGCCCACTCCCGGATCATTCCATTTAACTGACAATTCACGTACTCGCCCTCAGTGAAAAGTGCGCCGTTCTCGTGCCAGCGTCGAAAGATACCCACCCACCTCCCATCGAATTGTGTTCCTCGGGACTCGAGCTTTCCAGACGGGAAATAATTTTCCACCAATTTAGTTTCGGGACTTTTCATGGGTAGCATCCTAACGAAGGTCGCTTGGTGGCCAAGGTTGCGGCTCTCCGCCTGTTTGTCCCTTGTCGGCGACGCATAAATTGCGACGGTCCGCCGCTCGGGTCAGTCAAGCTCGATACAAGCGATCTGAACCGTTAACTGCTCAGAGTCGACGCCGGATGTCGTATGCCATCATTTTGCATGCTGGTCATGATCGTCGACTACGTTCCATATGGAACCATCGAGCTTGTACCACGTGTATTTTCCGATCCGCTTGCCGTCTTTAAAAGTGCCTTCTTCCTTTAACAGGTCTGAACTCCACCAGCTCTTGTACGGACCATCGAATTCACCGTCCTTGACGGTTGCAGACAACGTCATCACCCCGTCCACGGTCCATTGTCGAAGCAGCCCGTTCATCAGCCCATGCCGGTACTTAGCTTGAGAGAATAGCGGGCCGGTTTCATGCCAGCGCTTAAAGAGGCCATGCCATTGCTCGTTGACCTGGGTACAACGCGACTCGATTCTTCCCGAGGGAAAATAGTTCTCCACCACGTTTGCGCTTGAACTTGTCATGGACAGAACTCTACCGGAGGTCGCGATCAGACCACTCATCAGGTGCACCGCCTGTTTGTCCCTTGTTGGTGACGCATAAATTGCGACGGTCCGCCGATCGGGTCATGCATGTGCGATACCAACGATCAGGGTCTTTATCGGTAGCGGGCACGGGCAGAGGTGGCCGTCCACCTTCTGCCCATTCTAGGATCATTCCATTTTAATTGGCCGTTCACGTACTCGCTCTAGACGAATAGTGAGCCAATCTTGTACCAGCTTCGAAAGACACCGAACCACCGTTCATCGATTTGTATGCCTCAAGGCTCGAGCTCTCCGGAAGGGAAGTAGTTTTCCACCGCTTTAATTTTTGAATTTTTCATGACTGGCGGCGCATTCTTACTGCCTGGTAATGTCGGAAGATCTCCAGACTGATCCGTCTACTTTGTACCAAGTGTATCTTCCAATTCGCTTTCCGGCCTGAAACGTGCCCTCTTCCTTAAGGAGGCCTGAGTCCCACCAGCTCTTGTAAGGGCCATGAAATTCGCCATCCTTGACAGCTGCACTCAGAATAAGCAATCCATCCTCGGACCACTCTCGAATTATCCCGTTTAGCTGGCCATCTATGTACTCGCTCTCGCCGAAAATTGCCCCGCTTTCGTACCAGCGTCGGAAAATACCAGTCAATTTTCCGTCAACCTGAGTGCCGCGGGATTCGAGTTTTCCGGAAGGAAAATAGTTTTCCACCACTATTGCGTCTGTATTTTTCATGGTTGGCATATTATTTGAAGTCGCCAAACGACCACGGCGGAGGCTCGTCATCACCTTCTCCGCGATTGGCGACGCAAAGGTTGCGGCGATCGGCCGCTCGGGTCAGACATGCACGATACCAACGATCAGGATCGTTGCTGGGGCCGCGCCCGTGCCATCTGTCGCATGCCATCGCCTCACGATCGTAGCGCCTGTAGCACTCGTCAGTATTGTCTTCATCGCTCGGGCAGATTGCCAAGCCCGTAAGATATCCATAGAAACTGCCAACGACGGAGCCCGCAGCACCTACCGCACTGCTGCCGGCGGCAGCGCCACCGGCTCCGCAAGCAACCGTACCCACTCCGGGCGCAAACAACGTGCACCCGGCGCCACCACCGACGCCACCTGCAATGCCGCCGCCGGCGTAACCGATATAGCCGCCGATCACGCCTCCGCTCACCGTGCACGACGCCATGCAGACCTGATCTTTGGCTTGCCCCGTGGTGTCCGTATACAAAAGCGGGTTGGACTCGACATAGCTGTAAGTGCTGATACCTCCCGCCAGGCCAATGGGGTCACTCTGCAGATACCGGCCTGTAGCAGGTTCGTACTCACGAGCGTAGTTGTGGTGAAGACCGCTGTAGGGGTCGTATCGCTGTCCCGGGAAGCGCATGTTGAACGTGAACGGCGTACCGTCTGCATCCGGATCCTCGCTGGGTGCATCGCTGCCAAATGCCTCGCTTCTGCTGTCCCACGACCAGACCGCAACGTTGCGTGCAACCTCGATGACGGCACGTGGTGCGCCAAGATGATCCGGCTCGATGTAGTGCAGGCGATTCGAAGACGCTGCGGTGCCAACCAATACACCCACGGGCAGGTCGCCCAGCCATATCACCTGTTGGATCGGCGTGCCCGTGGCATCGTAATCACCCAGCCACTGGCCGCTCTCATCGTGGACGCTGTAGGTCGTGGTGGTGGTCCCCAGGTAGCTCCGCACCCGTTCACCGCGGCCGTTGTATGCGTACTGCTGGATCGCCTGGCCGCTCTGCTTGACCTGTATCAATCGATTGAACGGGTCGAAGAGGAACTCCCTTTCCGTGCCATCAATGGAGACTGTGTTGCCAACGGCGTCGTATTTCCGGGATGCCCCGTCTACCGAAAGAAGGCGATGGCTGTCAGCCGGGTAGGCGTAACCGTCAGTCCCTCCAGCGTTGGTGAACGATGTGCGGTTTCCCGTAGCGTCGTAGCCATAGCGCTCGATCGCGGTCCCTGTGGCCCCATCCCGGAATGCAACCAGACGATTGAGGGCGTCGTAGTCGAACGTGGCAAGCGCCGGAAGTTCATGGCCAGCGGTGTGCAGGCCGGTAAGGTTACCCATGGCGTCGTAGGCGTAACCTGCATCCAGGCCGTCTCGGTCGACATCGCTCAGCGAAATGGTGCGGTAGTTCCGGTCATGGGCTCGGACCAAGGTCCGGCTATTGCCGTAGCTCCAGCCTGCCGCAGGTCCGAATGGGTAGTACGTGACACCGGACAGAAGTACCTGGCGGCTGGCGCCGGGCGATGTGACGCCTATCTCCGAGATGCGGCCCTCGGGATCACGCACGTAATCGACCAGGGTGCCATCTGGGTAGGTGATGGCCTGGAGCTTTCCACCCAAGCTGTAGGCGTAGCGAACTGCGAAGCTATGGCCGTCGACTACCTGGACTTTGCGTACGATGTGGCCGAAGCGGTCGTAGCAGTATCCCGTCGTGCCGCTGGCATCCACGATCTGGCTCAGATAGCCAGAGGCAAAGGTCTCGCCCGTTGCACATTCACTTGGCGCGGCATCATAGAGATAGGACGTATCCAACGCAGGCGCACCATCGGGGGCAATCCGGGTCAGCCGTTTGAGCGCGTCATAGCGGTAGGACATTGTCTGCCCGCGCGAATCGGTCAGACCGTCGCGATTGCCGGCGCTGTCGTAGCTGTAATTGGTAGTGCCAGTATCGGGGCTGCTCAGCTGTAGCAGATCACCCAAGGCGTTGTAGGTGTAGCGTGTGTGTAGCCCATTTGGGTCAGTGACCTGCACTAGCCGATTCAACGGGTTGTAGAGGTATTGGGTCACGGCGCCGATGCCGTCGACATCCTGGGTGGTCTGCCTGAGGCGATTCTGGGCGTCGTATTCACGGCGCTCCGTGCGACCCAATGCATCCGTCACCGCCGTGATGTTGCCGCTGTCGTCGTATCCGAAATCAGTCGGGCTGCTGGAAGCATCGGCGACGGTCGCAAGTCGCCCGTTCAGGTCATAGATGCGCGACAGGCTGCGTTGCACTGTCTGGGCTGGGTCGCGGGTCTCCTCCGCAATGCGGTTGCCCGCCGTATCCAGGGTGTAGGCGATGTAGCCGCCACTGTTGTCGGTGAGGCGTACCAGTCGATGCGCGGCATCGTAGGAGAACGCCAGCGAGTCGCCATCGGGCTGGGTGATCTGCTCGACCAGGCCGGTTGGCCGGTAGTCGGTGCGCGTTATGCGGTCATCACTCTCGGTGCTATCGTCCGGACCTCGCACTTTCTCCGCTGTCATCCAGCCGCGCGGATGGTACTCGTAGTTCGTCTCTACACCGTTCGGATCGACGGAGGACAATCGTCGCCCCGCGCCGTCGTAGGTCGGGAAGGTTGTGGTGCGCCCCATCGGATCGATGATCTTTCACAGATCACCCTTGCGATAGGCACATGCCGTCGGGGCAACCCTGCAATCGCCGTGGTCGGTCTGGTGGTAGACGTAGGTCGTCGTATCGCTGATGTCGGTACGCGGGCCCTTGGTGCTGATCGGCAATCCAACCAGCGGACAGGTGCCGGCGCTTGCGTCAGCGGGCTCGCAGTAGGTCGTCGTCGTTGTGCAACTGATGGATGTTTCCGGATCCCTGCGAGTCTCGCTGAGCATCTGGCCACGGCTGTTGTAAGTGAAACTGGTTTCAGCAACGAGCCTGTCCGCTGCGTCGTAGGTTCGCCGTGCGAGGGGCTGGCGGAAGCTGGCATGCCAGTCTGTCTGGATTGTGCGCTTGCTGCCCCCGAAGTCGTTGGCTGCCTCGATCCGCTGGGTCTGCAGTCCGCGAGCGTTGTAGGCATAGCGGGTAGTGTTGCCCCTGAAGTCCATCCTGCTGGCGGGATATCCGTTGCTGTCGTAAGTGCGTGCCGCGGCAACACTGGCGCAGTCGTCGCAAGGCGCATCCAGCGATGCGAGTCGCGCAACTCCGTGATCGACGCCAAACGCGTAGCGTCTGGCATTGCCGAGGCTGTCGGTGATCGTGGTGCTGCCGTCCTTGTTGAACTGCAGTTCGACCCGGTCTGCGGTTCCGGAAGCGAAGGGACCGTGCACGCTGAGCACGCCACGCCGCTGGGCGTCATAGGCCCAGCTTGCGTAACGGTTGTTGTCCTCATCGGTGATGCCGGTTAGCAGGTGCGGCTGCGCCACCCCTCCGGTCTGGCCAGGCTCGCTGTAGTGATAGAGACGCGTCGCCGGGCCTGACCGTGGCGAGGGGTAGGTGACGCCGGTCAGGTCGCTGCCGGTGTAGGCGTAGGTGATGACCGCCCCGGCGCTGTCGGTCAGACTCGTCAGGCGATCGCTTGTGTAGCCGAACACCAGTGACCGTCCCTGCGGGTCTGTAACGCGTTGAACGTACGGCGAGATGCCCGCGCCGGAAGCATAGGACAGCGTCTGCACGAGCCCGTCGCGCGAGGTGATGGAATGCAGGCGGCCGAGTTCGTTATAGGCTTCGACGGAATCGTCCGCACGGCGATAGCTTGCCGAAGCCAGTGACCCTCCTGTCAGGATGACGGTCAGTCTCTCCGGAACATCGCTACCTGCTGTCCATTCGCCATTGACAAGGCTGAAGGTCTGAATAGCGCCATTGGCTCGATGCGCTCGGAGGCGTACGACCGATCCGGCGGCGTCGGTGACCGGCTCGATTCGGGTTGCATAGTTGTGGCTCCAGCCAATGCCGATAGGAAGCGCTCGGCTGTCCGGCACGCGATGGCTGTTGTAGACGCGAACGAAATGCAGTGGGAACACGCCCGCTCCAACGTAGTCCGTCTCCTGCTGACGCTTGTTGCCGGTAGCGCTGGCGATGGGGTTGGATGAATTGCCTCCGTCGGCGGGGCAGTTGCTGTCGCACTTGGGCATGCCGCACTGACCGGTGTCCGGGTCGGCGAGGCCGCCGAGCGGGCAGGGCGGTCTTGCGCCGCGTGGGCCGTAGACGAACGTGTTCACAATTTCGACGGGCAGCCACGAATTGAACTGGCGGCGTTGCAGTTGGCCCCGGCATATGGCTTCGCCATCGAGGTATGGTCCGACGGAAACAGCGGCGTAGCGATGCGGTAGCGCGCTCTTTGCACGATGGCCATCCAGGCGGCGTTCCAGTTCGCCGGTGACGCAGGCTTCTTCTGCTGTGGGGTAGTGGGGCTCGCTGTCGTTGAAGCGGGAGTCGAGCCAGTAGGTCTCGGCCTGCACCGCGAAGCTGAGCAGAAGTGTGGACGCCGCGCCGAGGCGCACAGCCACGCGTTGCATCGCCAAAAGTCCCTGCATCGCCATACTCCTTCATGGGTCACGACAGGCTCGGCCACATCCAGACCGTGCTGCCATGGGTTCGAAATCCGTGTGCTGCTTTTCAATCCGCGCTGCCGCTGCATCGCGTCCCCGCCTGGCCGTTGAGGGTCGGCCCAGCTGTTGATATCAGTTGTGTCCTAGTACTTCGCGCAGTCAACCATTTCCATGCTCTGGCCCGGCGCCCAATGTGGTGGGGCAGGCATCGAAAATGACCAGAGCATCACTGCGCCGGCAGACGCATTGATCGCTCACTGTGAGGCCAGGCCTGCAAACACCTGCTTTCAGGCGTCAATTGGCGGGTTTGCAATGAGCTCGCCCTGATGCGACAGCTTCCACTACTCACGCCTGAGGGCGTGCTGAAGCAACGATCAACTTGAAATCATCCAGATGCGTGTGCAGGCCAATTGCGTCAATTGAGCGCGTGCAGTGAGGGCGGAATGCGACATCGCCCGAGGGCACCTATTCCAGCCGCAACGTGATCCGCGGATGGCCCACGAAGATTTCCATCACGATCTCGAAGTAGGTCTGGCCTTCGCCGCGTTCCAGCGCATCGAGCTGGCGGCGGATCACATCGGCGTTGAAGGTGCCGGGCTGCTGCAGCTTCACCTGCAGCCAGGCGCGAGTCGCGTCCATGCCCAACACAGCGCGGCTGAGCTCGGCATCGCGCCAGGTCACGGTCGCTGTAGCGTGCCCCTGCAATGCGCCGTAGCCGCCATACAGCAAGTCGTCCAGCGCATCCAGGCTGGGGCCGAGCGCCCACTCTTCGTCCGCCATGAACACGCGGTTGATCTCAGCATAGAAGCTGTCGATGCCAGTAATCGCACGTCCGTTGATCTGCAGGTTCAGACTCATGCAAGCACTGTAGGGCACGCGCTGCCAACGCCAGCGTCGCAACGCTGAACGCCGCATGGCCGTTCAGGTACCAGTGGCCGATATTTCACCTTCGGTTGGCGCTGCGGCCAGGAGACTGGGCCCCACATCGGATCACAGGAGATCGCCATGAACACGTCCCTTCGCGTACTGCTGCTCGGCAGCCTGTTGGCGGCTTCGTCGGTAGCCAGCGCACAGAGCTATGGCCCGCGCGATGAAGGCCGCAAGTTCAACGATGGCAGCCGCGTGGTCTGCAAGAACGTCGAAGTGCAGCGCAACTCGCGCGATCCCAACCGCATCGCCGGTACCGCCACCGGTGCGGTGGTCGGCGGCCTGCTGGGCAACCAGGTGGGCGGCGGCAACGGCAAGAAGCTGGCGACCGTGGCCGGTGCCGTGGCCGGTGGTGCAGCCGGCCGCCAGATTCAGGGCAACCACCAGAACAAGACCGGTGACCGCGTGGTCGAGCGCCGCTGCGAGCGCGTCTACCGCTGAGCACCCGCACGACCTGATACCCGCTCCCTTCCACGTTGCGGTACCTTGAGCGCCGGCCCCCTGGGTCGGCGTTCGTCGTTGTGGAATAAGGTACGGAGGGGATTAATCCGGATTAATCCCCTCCGTCCCCTTTTTGGCTGTGCAGGCGCCAGACGGCGAGGCTGCCGTAGAGCAGCAGCAATACGCCGAGGGTGACCAGTTCGTGGCTGACATCGGCCAGGCTGGCGTCCATCTGGGTCAACCGCACCATCAGGTTGATGCCCGACGTGGTGGGCAGCAGCTGCGACAGCCACACCAGCGGCGGCGGTGTCATTACCGTGGGCCAGGACAGGTTGGCCAGGAAGAACAGCGGAATGGACGTGGCGATGATGTACTGGAACGCGCGCTCGCGGGTGCGGAAGAAACTGCCGACGAACAGGCCGAAGGCCACCGTGGCGGCGATGAACAACGTGCCGCCGAACAGCTGGCCGAGCGGATTGCCGCCGCGCGGATAGTCCTGCACCCAGGCAGTGAACCCGGCGTAATAGAACAGCCCGAACAGACCGATGAGGCCGAAGCCCAGGGCCATGCCGGCCAGCGTCGGCAGGTCGAAGCGCAGGCGTCGGCCAAGGGCCAGGCGGCGCCCGCCGAGCAGCACGCCGATGCCCATCAGCAGGGTCTGGTGCACGATCAGTTCGGCCACGCCCGGCACGATCGCGCTGCCATAGCCTTCCTGCGTGTTGTACAGCGGCCGCTGCACCAGCGTGACCGGTGGAGCCTGCGGAACGCCCATGAAGGCGGCCTGGGCGACGACCGCTTCGCGCCCGAAGGATCCCAGTGCATCGGCCACGCTGCCCAGCACCCAGCTGGCGCGGCCCAGGTAGGCACCGTTGCCGAGCAGGACCAGCTTCGCCGGATGGCCACGCAGGATTTCGCGCTCCAGGTTGGCCGGGATCAGTACGATGCCTTCGGCATCCCCGGCTTCCAGCTGACGACGCGCGCTGTCGATGCTGGCAGGCTGGCCGACCACGCGGGCCACGCGCAGCGCGTCCAGCTTGCGCAGCAGTTCGCGGCTGGTGGCGCTGTGGTCCTGATCCACCACCAGGATCGGCAGGTTGCCGGCGACCTGGTGCCGGTACGCGGCCGGGTAGAAGAACGAGTACAGGATGACCGCGCCGACCATCACCACGATGGCATAGCGGTCCAGCAGCACCGCCAGCA
>JAFAFD010000423.1 GCA_023423675.1 Pseudomonadota bacterium
ATCGTGCAGATGCCTTCTTCGCGCGCCTGGCAGGCACGTTCTTCGCGCAGCGCCTTGCCGAAGGCCGGGCTGACCAGCGCGCGCGGCGCATCCAGCACGTAGCCCGCATCGCCGGAGGTGGCCTCGAAGAACGCCGGCGCCACGCCCACGGCATCCTCGCAGGCCGGGGCGGCCTGGGCGGCGGGTGCCAGCAGCAGGCCGGCGATCATGAACATCCCTGTCTTTCGCATGTGTTTCATTCCTTGTGCAGGGGCAACGCCGGGCATGGCCCGACGCTACCGAGGGAGGGCCGGGCGCGGGTACGCGGCGCGGCGGGCTTACAACCCGTACCGCTCGATCACATCCAGGTGCGGCTGGCGTTCCTGGTCGCAGGCTTCGGCCAGGCGCAGCCAGCACTGCGGGTGCGACCAGCCGGCGGTGGACTGCTGCAGGTAACGATGCAGCGCAAGCGGCGCATGCCCCTGCGGCTGGGCCACGGTGAACAGCAGGCCCGGCAGCGTGCCCTCGTCCGCATCCGGGTCGGTCACGGTGTAATCCGGGCGGCTGTGCACCCACACCTGCCAGCCCTGCGCTTCGGCACCTTCCACGAACGCGTTCCAAGCCTCCTCGCCCGGGTGCGCGCCGTCGATCAGCCAGCTGCGCTCGAAGCCACCACGTTCCAGCACATGCACCTGCGCATAGGTCGGAATGAAGTGCTGACGCTGCTCTTCCTCTTCCGGCGCCGGGTGCACCAGCGCGGCATCGAACACCACCCAGTCACCCACCTGCTGGGCACGGTTGGCCGGCGCGTTCTCGACGATGCGCGCGGTCACCGGGCCGGTGCGGCGCGCGTAGTACTCCATCGGCTCGCCCTGCTCCAGGCTGCGGATGATCACCCAGCCCCACGGCTCTTCGACCACGCCGTCCTGGCTGGACAGCTCCATGCCGATGGCCGCGGCCGAGCGGCGCACGGCGTCCCAGTCGCGCGCGGCACTGGCGGCGCTCATGTGGTCCCAGTGCGCGGCATTGGGATCCTCCAGCGTTTCCACCAGCTGCGCGTAACAGGCCTGCGCATCGCTGAAGCGGCCGGTTTCCATGTACATGCGCGCCAGCGTGCCACGCGCGCCATGCGAACCCGGCGACAACGCCAGCAGCGCCTGTGCGGCCTGCTCCAGCGCCGGCCAGTCGGACACGCGGCGTGCGCGCTGCACCTCGCACCAGTGCGCGAACACCGGCACACTGCCGCGGTAGGTGTCGGCCAGGCGGCGCAGTCCATCATCGTCGCCCTGCTCGGTCAGCCAGCGCATCAGCGTATAGGCGGCGGCGCCGTCCTCCTGGGCGTGCGTGCGCACGAACTCCCACAGCAGCGCGCGGGCCTCGGTCTGCGCGCCACAGGCGTTCAGCGCCGATGCGGCCACTTCGGCCAGCGCCTCGTCATCCGGGCACTGCGCGTGCGCCTGCAGCAGCCACTGTGCCTCGCGCTCGGGATCGCGCGACTGCTGCTGTTCGCCACGCGCTTCCAGCCACGCCAGCAGTTCCGCTGCCGGCACCGGCAGCGGTTCGACCTCGGGCAGTGCGTCGATGCGGGCTGCCAGGCCAGCCACCAGCGCGCCGGCACCGCGGTCCTGGCGCAGCTGTGCCAGGTGGGTGCGGGCCAGGCCAAGCTGGCGCTGCGCCACCCAGCGCGCGCCGCGCTGCAGGGCCAGTTCCAGGCTCAGGGCCGCCAGCTCGATCACCAGGCGGTGGGCACCGACGCTGGCGAAGTGCTCGATGATGGTGTTGAAGCGCGTGCCCAGGTCCCAGGTGTTGCGGGCCGGGTCGCGGCTGCACAGCAGCGCCACCGTGTTGGCCCACAGACGCCAGGTGTTTGGGGTCAGTTCGCTCCACGGTACCAGCTGCTGCAGCGCCTCTTCGTCGCGGCCCAGCTGGGCCAGCGCCCACGCGCGCGACAGGCGGCGCGGCACCGTGCAGTTGGCTGGTTCGTACTCGCCGGCTGCGGCCACCTCAGCTTCGCGCTGCTCGATCAGCACCATCGCCTCGTCGGCACGGCCGCTGGCCAGCAGGATCTTGATCTGCATTTCCGGGAAGCTGTCGAACACTTCCTTGCCGCGCGCTTCCACCGCATCGGCCTGCGCCTTCAGGTAATCCAGCGCGTCCTGCGCACGGCCGTCATCGAGCAGCGCGTCGGCTTTCTCGCAGCTCAGGCACTGGAAGCAGGCCCAGGTCGGATCGATGCGCGCCAGCGTTTCGTCGCAGACCTCGATGCGCTCGGGCACCCAGCCCGGGCCGTCGATGTTGCCGTAGCAGGCGGCCAGATCCTGGGTCACGCAGATCGACTGCGGGCATTCCAGGGTGTCCTCGCGATGCGCGCGCTCGAACAGCGACACCGCCTCGCCGAGCGCGCTCTCGCCTTCAACGCGGTTGCCCACGCGGTTGCGCAGCGCCCAGTGGCCGACGTAGACGTCGACCCAGGGGTTGTCCAGCGCCTTGCCCAGCGCACGCGCCTCGGGCAGCAGTGCATCGACACGGTCGACCTGCAGTTCACTGACTTCGTCGGCAAGGCGGGTCAGCAGGTGCGCGTTCTGCGCCTGGCCGGCCTGCCGCAGGTCTTCCTGCAGCTTTTCGACCCAGTTCCAGATATCCACGGGGGTTGGTGCTCCTGTCTAGCGTGAGGCTGGATGAGAGAAAGTGTGTGCGGTGCTCAGCGCAGCATCTGCTGCAGGGCGCCGGCGATATCACTGAAGGCGCCGTTGAGGTCCGGGCCGGGCGTCGCCGCACCGCGGGCCGGCGGGCGGCCCTGCGCGGAGACGATGATCTTCAGCGAGCGCAGCAGGCGCGCGGCCGCCGATGCCTGAGGATGCCCCTCGCGCTGGGCCTGCAGCAAGGCCTGCACGGCTGGGTTGTCCAGGTTGATGTACAACCGCGACGGTGCGCGCGCCTCGATGCGCGCGGTGAACTGACGCGCAAGGCGCAACGCGGCCATCGACACGCGCTTGTCGTTCTCGTCGTCTTCCAGGCGCTGCTTCAGCTCGGCCTCGCGGTCGGGCACCACCACCACCGGCAACGCTTCGGG
>JAFAFD010000116.1 GCA_023423675.1 Pseudomonadota bacterium
GCGGCGAGATGTGCCTGTCGCCGGTGGGCCTGTCGGCGGTGACCCAGTTGGCCGTGCCGCGGGTGATGAGCCTGATGATGGGCACCTGGTTCCTGGCCACCGCGTTTTCCGAAACGCTGGCCGCGCTGTTCGGCAAGCTGGCGGCGATCGAGGTGCCCGAAGGCGAGACGCTGGACATGGTGGCGGCCGCAGGCGCCTATGCGCATCTGTTCTGGCTGCTGATGTGGATCGGCCTGGGCTGTGCGGTACTGGCCTTCATCGGCGCGCCGCTGCTGAAGCGGATGATGCACGGGGTGAAGTAGCCTCCGTGCACCGGCGCCCGATCAGGGCGCCTTGGCCTTGCCCGCCGTCACACAGCGCGGGCAGCCCGACCCACAGCGCAGCGGGTCTCATGGTGTTTCCAGGCCGGACAGCCTTGGCTGCCCGGCCTGCTCAAGCGCGCAGCTGGACTTACGGCGCCTTGCCGCTGGCCTTCGGCGCTGCCGCACTGGCCTTGGCCCCACCCAGGCTGTTGGACAGGAACGCCAGCAGGCGGCTGTAGTACTCGCGTTCGTGCTCGGGGCGGTAGAATCCGTGGCCTTCGGTGCTGTAGTACAGGCTTTCCACCGGCGTGCCCGCCTTCTTCAGGGCCGCTTCCAGGCGCTTGGTGTGCTCGATCGGCGCGCGCTTGTCTTCGCCACCGGCCGCAAGGAACACCGGCACCTTGATCTGCCCGGCAAGGGTGACCGGCGAGACCGTGCCCAGCTTCGCCGGGTCGCCCAGCCAGTCACGCAGGTAGGTCATGCCCGAACCGCGGTTCTGGATGTCGCCACGGGTGAACATCATCGGCAGGTCATACACGCCCACGTAGCCGGCGGCGCACTTGTACATGCCCGGTTCGCGCGCCGCACCCATCATCGCCGAGTAGGCGCCATAGCTGGCACCGTAGATGCAGATGCGGTCCTTGTTGGCGATGCCCTGCGCGACGGCCCAGCGGGTCGCATCGGTGACGTCGTCCTGCATGGTGCCGCCCCACTGCCGTGCACCGGCCTGGGTGTGCGCGCGACCGTAGTTGCCCGAGCCACGGAAGTTGACCTGCAGCACCGCATAGCCGGCATCGGCCAGCAGCTGCGATTCCATGTCATAGCGGCCGGAGTCGAAGATGTCGTACGGACCACCATGCGGCAGCACCACCATCGGCAGGTTGCGACCGTCGCTGCCATGCGGCAGCGTCAGGAAGCCGTGCAGCGGCAGGCCATCGCGGGCCTTCAGCGACACAGCGCGCACCGGCGCGGTCTTGTCCACGTCCAGCCACTCGCTGCGGCTGATCAGGTGCTGCGCCGACTTGGCCACGGTATCGAATACGTAGAACGAGCCGGGATCGTTGCCGGTCCAGGTTTCCACCAGCACCTTCTTGCCGTCACGCGTGCTGGAGGTGATGTAGACCGGCTGTTTGAAGGCCGCTTCCAGGCTGTGGTACAGGCGCGCATCGGCCGAGGTCTCGTCGAAGAAACGGCTGCGGGTGGTATCGCCCAGGTACAGCGCACCCACCGGCACGCGCGTGCCGTTGCGGAAGATGATGCGGTACGGATCGACCACGTCATCGGCCAGCAGGGTCTTCCGTTCGCCGGTCTCCGGGTTCCAGCTGACGATGGCGTCGGGGCCCTTCGGCTGCTGCACCTGCAGGTAGGCCACGCTGTTGTCTTCAGCGAAACCAATGGCCGTCTCGATCCGGTTGTTGACCGCCTCGTCGTTGACCATCACCCACTGGTTGTTGCTCGGTTGGCGGTAGTAGAGCTTGTTGACGTTGTCAGTGCCGGAACCATGGGCGAAACGCACGTCGCCCTTGTTGTCGGTGGTGAAGCTGGCATTGCGCACCGGCGAGCCCGCGACCTGCACGCGGCGGCCCGTGGTGACGTCCAGTCGCTCCACGCGGGTGAAGGGATCGTTGCCGAACGGCCACACCGCGACCAGCACGTTGCGGTCGTCATTGGCCAGCTCATCGGTGAGGAAGGCGGCCACCGCCTCCACCTTCTTCGGCTGGATGCGGGTACCGGGCCCATTGCCTTCCACGCGGTAGCCGACCAGCAGCTCGCCGCGCCCGCCATTGGCGTTGATCGCGTACAGCTCACCGGTGCGCTGCGGCGTATCCAGCGAGCCGAACTTCTCGGACAGCTCGATCAGCACGCGTTCGTTGCTGACCCAGTCGAAGTTGGTCGCATGGTTGTTGCGGGGCGGGCGGAAAGTGCCCATCGGCGTGTTGTCCGACGTGCGCATGATGACGACAGCGGTGCTGTCTTCCAACGGCACGGTGGCAGCGTAGTAGTCGCCCCCCGGCGAAATCTTGATGTCCTGGAATGTCTCCGGGCGGATGTACTTTTCCAGGTCCACGGCACCGACCGCAGCCGGCGCGGCACAGGCCAGCGCCAGCAGCGCGGCCATCATTGTCTTGCGCATCCTTCCCCCTATACAGCGGACACCCTGTCCGCACCCCCGATTGTAGGCAGGCCGATGGGGGCGCTGCCAGTGCCCAGCGACATACTGGCTGCAGGGACAAAAAAGAACGGCGGCATCGTTTCCGATGCCGCCGCAGCCACGACCTTGGAGAGAGTGTGGTGTTCGGTGCAGTGCTCAGTGCACGCCGCGGATGGCCAGCGTGAGCGCCAGGATGCTGAGGATGACGGCGATGGTGCCGTCGAGCACGCGCCAAGTGCTGGGCTTGGTGAACAGCGGCGCCAGCAGGCGGGCACCCAGGCCCTGCGCGGTCAGCCACAGGCAGCTGGCGGTGACCACGCCGGCGGCGAACGCCATGCGCGCATTGCCGAAGTTCTCGGCGATCGAGCCGATCACCATCATGTCCAGCCAGAAATGCGGGTTGATGAGCGAGAAGCCGACCGCGGCCAGCAGCACCGCACGGCGGCTGCCGTCATCGCTGTCGGCCTCGCCCATGCCACCGCCACCGGCGAAGGCACGGCGCGCGGACTTCATCGCATACCAGGCCAGGAAGGCCACGCCGGTCCACAGCACGGCGCTGGTCAGCCACGGCAGCGCCGAGGTGAGCGTGCGCAGGCCGGCCACGCTGGCGAAGATGAAGATCGCATCGATGGCCGCGCAGGTGGCGACCACCGGCACGATGTGCTTGCGCAGGATGCCCTGGCGCAGGATGAAGGCGCTCTGGGCACCGACCACGGCGAACAGGCCGACGCCGGTAGCTGCACCAGAGAACCAGGCACCGAGGCCGGTGCTGGCGGAGATGACCGAGAACATGGGATTCACTGCCTTGTCTTGCTGGGGGGGACGGTGCCTCGCGAAGGCGGACAGCACCGGAATGGGCGCCATTGTCGCGCCGCAACATTTGAAAGACGAGCTAAACTTACTAAACCAACATTAGCGGAACTTAATTCGATGCGCATCGACCATGCCCAGCTGCGGGCCCTGGCCGCGGTCATCCGCGAAGGCAGCTTCGACCGCGCCGCGCAGTCGCTCAATGTCACCCCTTCGGCCATCTCGCAGCGGGTGAAGGCGCTGGAGGACCGGATCGGCCGCCTGCTGGTCAAGCGCGGCACCCCGGCCACGGCCACCGCCGAGGGCCAGCTGCTGGTCCAGCTGGCCGAGCAGACCGCGCTGCTGGAGCACGACGCGCTGCACCGCATGGGCCTGGCCGACGAGGACCTGCCGCAGGCGAGCATCCCGGTGGCGGTGAACCATGACAGCCTGGAAACCTGGTTCCCGCAGGCCGCGCAGCAGTTCGCGCAGAACACCGGCACCACCCTGGACCTGCGCGTGGAAGACCAGGACCACACGGTGGAGCTGCTGCGCCAGGGCACGGTGCTGGGTGCGGTGACCACGCTGGACGAGCCGGTGCAGGGCTGCCAGATCCATGCGCTGGGCAGCATCCGCTATGCGGCGACGTGCACGCCGGAGTTCCGCGAGCGCCATTTCGCCAAGGGGGTGACGGCGCAGGCGCTGGCGCAGGCCCCGGTGCTGGTGTTCAACCGCAAGGACGACATGCAGTCGCGCTTCGCCCAGCGGATGGCCGGCGATGCGCTGCCGAGCACGGCGCCGACGTGGTGGATCCCCTCCACCCGGGCCTTCGTGCAGGCCAACCTGGGCGGGCTGGGCTGGACGATGAACCCGCTGCCGCTGGTGAAGCGCCATCTGGATGCGGGGCGGCTGGTGTATGTGCGGCAGCGTGCGTGGGAAGACGTGCCGCTGTACTGGCAGCACTGGAAGGGCGATGTGCAGACGATGGCGCTGCTGACCCGGGCGGTGCTGGAGGCGTCAAGCACGCTGGTCCGGCGGAAGCGGTGACGCGGCAGGGCTGCCGCCCTGCACCTGCCGAATCAACGTCAACGTCAGGATCAACGTCAAAAGCTGGCTATCTGTGGGATGGCGGGGTGGGTCCGGTTGCGGGGGACGCTGCAAGTACGTCCATGTAAGCTCGGTCGCCGCTTGCTCGTGTGCGCTGTCCTGCGCACACGGCAAGCCCGGGGTTGGGCGTCCTGCCCACCCCGCCCGCGGCCGGCGTCGGGCGCATGCGGCTCTCGCCCCTGC
>JAFAFD010000193.1 GCA_023423675.1 Pseudomonadota bacterium
AGCAGTACCCGCAACGCGCGCGTGCCGCGCTGGCCGGCGAAGACGTGGGTTCCTCGCCTGGGGGTGAGCAGCCCAAGTTCACCGCCACGGTGGAAAGCGAAGACGGGCGTCGCGCGGTAATCGTGAAGTTTGCCCAGCCCGATGGTGGCGAGGCCGCGCAGCGCTGGGCCGACCTGCTGGTGTGCGAACACCTGGCACTGGACACCCTTCGCGCTGCTGGCGTGGATGCCCCCAGCAGTGAGTTGCTGCAGACGCCCACGCATACCTTCCTGGAAGTGACGCGCTTCGACCGCAGCGCCGATGTGCTGGGGCGCCGGGGCTTCGTTTCGCTGCTGTCGCTGTCGGCTGCGTTTACCGGTGAAGCGACTGCGGAGTGGCCGCGTGCGGGTGCGCAGCTGCAGGCACTGGGCTGGTTGTCTGCAGATACCGTGCAGGCGATGGCGCGGCTGCATGCGTTTGGCCGGTTGATCGGCAACAGCGACATGCACCAGGGCAACATCGGTTTCCGCCTCGTTGATCGCGGTCCGTTGCCGCTGGCGCCGGCCTACGACATGTTGCCGATGTCGCTGGCACCGTCGCGGCTGGGTGTGCTGCGGCAGGATGTTCCTTTGGACGCGGTTGCGCCGCGTGAGAGCGGCGAGCTGGAACATCTGCGCTGGGCGGCGCCGCTGGCGAGCGAGTTCTGGGAGCGCGTTGCGGGGGATGCGCGGGTGGGCTCGGACGGATTGCGCGCGCTGGCAGTAACGAATGCCGAGCGGGTAAGGAGGATGGCGGCACGATTGGGGTGATTACACCCGGTAGCGCCGGGCCATGCCCGGCGGATCCTTTCCGTGTCGTGATTGGCGTTTGAATTCGTCCTGCAGTGACCGCAGTCTGGCCGGGCAGATGCTCAACACATCACGTAGGCGGGCCGGACATCACCGCCACCGATGCAGGCGCGCAGCAAGCCACGCACACCGCGTTCGGCCTGCTGCTCTGGTTCGTCATGTATCTGGAGTTACGCCATGAACGATGTAGAGAACGACACGGCCGATTCCCTGCGGCCGAATTTCCCGCCGCTGCTTGACTGGGAGGAGGTACTGCAGGACGAGCGCGAAGACCGGCTTGGCTTCGCCCGGCGCACGACGTATGCGCTGCTGACGCTCTCTGGTGAGGGACTGGTTGAAGGCTTTGCTGGCAGCAACCGCGTGGGACTGGAAGGGGCGAGGAGGACTGTTGCCCTGTTCCAAGCGCATCTGCGGCAGATGCAGCGCTTCGCGGAGATTGCCGAGGTGCGGCTGGAGCAGGTCGCCAGGGCACTGGCTGTTGAGGCCTGAGTAGCGGGCCAGGGGCGCGCTCAACTACACTGTGGCGCTGCGCAGGGCCTATAGCTCAACGGTTAGAGCAGGGGACTCATAATCCCTTGGTTCCAGGTTCGAATCCTGGTGGGCCCACCACAAAGAGGGGTTGCGCACTACATCTGCACTCTGCGGCTTCTTCGCACGGTCAGCCCGCGGCCTGAGAGGCCAGTCGCCGGAATTCATCCATCTGCTTTTGTTCGTTGAACCAGGCCTTCGGGAAAATCTCGAACATGACGTCCGAATGGTAGAGAAGGAATAGTTCCCCACTCTCACGCAGTTTTGTGTAATCCGACCATCGCCGTCTGGCGTGCCCATGCTCAGTCGAAACGCTGAGCCATTCTTCGTCCCAGCTGTAAGTGTTGTGAGCGCGCAGGCCAGCCTGCTGACGATGGATCTTGGCAACGCTGCGCGGCAGTGTCAGCTTGGACTGGACGAAGGCACCGATCACTCCGCCAACGCCTGCACCAATCAGGACAATGCCCGGAAAGCGAAATCCCAGAGCGAAAGTGGCTACACCGATCGCCGCAGATCCGAGCAGAACTCCTATTTGTAGCGTTACCGCCTTTCGCCGATGCATGCGAAGTGCGAGGAGATGCTGCTCTTGAGTAAGTATTCCGGAAATCATCAGTAGTGGCCTGTGGTTACGCATTGAAACGAGATGTTCCTGAAACTGGCTGTTCCCCATCGCAACATCGCCGCCGCAAAGCGGAGATAGGACAGGTTCGATAGTGCCATCGCATTCAGCCCTCGAAAATGAAACTAATCAAAAAGAGGGCTTGAGCGGAACCGCTGATCGACATTGGCCTGTAGAGGCCGAAGGTCGGCGGATGAGGTTCTGCATGTGTGTAGCAAGCTTGACACCCAGCCCGCCGCAGTAGACCTTTCCCCGCATGACTATCGATATCGAATCGCTCAGCCTTCGGGAGCTGGGCGCACTGGTGGCTGCGGCCGAACAGCGCAAAGCCCTCATCACCGCCCGCCGCCCAGCCGCCGCCGTGCGCCGCCTGTTGAAGGCCGCCGCCGCCGAAGCCGGTTACACCATCGAAGAACTCTTCGGCGATGAAGCCGCAGAAACCGCCGCACCCGCGCGTAAACCCGCGCGCCGTAAAACCGGCAAGGTCGCCGCCAAATACCGCGATCCGGAATACAAGCGCCTGACCTGGACCGGCCGTGGCCGCATGCCGCGTTGGCTGGCACACAAGGTGTCCATGGGCCACAAGGTCACCGATTTCCTGATTCCGGGCCTGGCCAAGCCGACTGCGGGCAAGACCAGCAGCATCGGCAAGCGCACCGTCATCAAGAAAGCCTGAGGCCTGCGTCCCACTCCCGCGCATGGGGTGGGACTGCCTTCGCATTCTGCATCTGAATCGATCTAATATGCTCCCATCTATCCAGCACGGGAGCGCACGGCATGGCGTTGGGCAAGTGGATGATGGCCGCCTGCATGGCAGCAGCACTGGCAACGGGCGCGCAGGCCGCGCCGCCGGCCACCTCGGGTAATCCGATCCTGAAGGGGTGGTATGCCGACCCGGAAGCCGCGGTATTCGCCAACCGCTACTGGATATTCCCGACCACATCAGCGGATTACGATGCGCAGATCACTTTCGACGCGTTCTCGTCGTCCGATCTGGTGCATTGGACCAAGCATGCCGACGTTCTGAACGCGAAGAACGTGCCCTGGGCCAAGCGCGCGATGTGGGCGCCGTCGGTGGTGGAAAACAAGGGCAAGTACTACTTCTTCTTCGCCGCCAACGACATCAAGACCGATAGCGAACTGGGTGGCATCGGCGTCGCCGTGGCCGACCGTCCGGAGGGGCCGTACAGGGACCTGCTCGGCAAGCCGCTGGTCGGCGCCTTCCATAATGGCGCGCAGCCCATCGACCAGTTCGTGTTCAAGGATGACGATGGCGCCTGGTACATGATCTACGGCGGCTGGAAACACGCGAACATGGTGCGGCTGAAGGATGATTTCACCGGCGTGCTGCCGCTGGCCGATGGTTCGCTGTTCAAGGAAATCACGCCGGCGCCGGAGTATGTGGAAGGCCCGCTGATGTTCAAGCGCGGTGGGCGCTACTACTTCATGTGGTCCGAAGGCGGCTGGGGTGGCCCGGATTACAAGGTGGCGTACGCCATTGCCGATGCACCCACCGGCCCGTTCAAGCGCGTCGGCACGGTGCTGCAGCAGGATGAGGCCATCGCCACCAGCGCCGGCCACAACTCGGTCATCCAGGTGCCAGGCACCGACCGCTGGTACATCGTCTACCACCGTCGCCCGCACGGTGACACCGCCCGCGACCACCGCGAGACCGCCATCGAGCGCATGGAGTTCGACGCGCAGGGCCACATCCTGCCGGTGAAGATCACCCATGAGGGCGTGGCGGCCGATCCGCTGCGCTGAGGCCGGCGGATAGGCAGGGAGTCAGGCGTTCTGGAACACCGCCAGCTGCGCGGCAAACGCGCGCTGGTAGGCCGGCCGCGCCGTCGCGCGCGCCACGTAGTCAGCCAGCCCGGGGAACTCATCGACGATGCCGCTGCTTTTCAAGCGCAGCAGCACCGACACCATCAGCAGGTCGCCGGCACTGAACGCGCCGTCCAGCCACGGGCCGTCGCCCAGCCGCGTCGACAGTTCCTGCAGCCGCCGCCGCACGCGCTCGTCCAGCATCACCAGCCGTTGCGCGTACCAGGGCTGTTCGCGCTCCAGCACCCAGGCCATCGAACGCTCGACAATCGCCGGCTCCACCGTGTTCAGCGCGGCGAACATCCACACGATCGCGCGCATACGGCCGTCCGCATCCGCAGGCAGCAGGCCCGGATGCTGTTCGGCCAGGTGGAGGATGATCGCGCCGGATTCAAACAGCTGCAGATCGCCGTCCTGCCAGGTGGGAATCTGCCCGAACGGATGGCGCGCACGGTGCGCGGGTTCCTTCATCTCCGCGAAGGTCAGCAGCTGCACGTCGTAGGCGATGCCCAGTTCCTCCAACGCCCAGCGCACGCGCATGTCTCGGGCCAGGCCCTGGCCGCGGTCGGGGGAGGTGGCGAAGGCGGTGAGGATCGGATGCATGGCGGTGCTCCTGCAGGCAAAAGGCCTGCCTTTCCTGTTCCGACGAATGACGGGGGAGGGAATCGACTTCTTCCTGCGATTGTCTGACCCTTGACCGAAACCGGTGCTGCTGGCGGATACTTCAGAAACGCTCCACTGAGGTCATGGAACCATGAAACACCGTCGGCCCAACCTCGTGCCGCTTCCTCCTCCCCGCGAGGATGGCGAATCGTATCTTGCGTTCGCGTGGTTTCGGGAGGAAGAGTACGCCATCTTCAAGGCGCTCCTGCCTGAGCGTGACTGGCACGACACGTTTGCCGAGTGGGAAAAAGATATTGAGCGCCATGTGTGGTTCGCCAGAGTGAGTGGCGTTGGCACTGTCCGGGTGACAGTGGGTGTGGCCGATTTCGTGGAATGGTGCGTGGCAAACGACCTGCCGGTCGAGTCGTCTTCGCTGTCGAAGTTCGCGTCAGCGCATGGCGCACCGCCTGACTGATGAGCACGTACGGAAACATTCTCTCGGCGTGAATCACCTGCAAGAGAGTGTGAACAGTCAGTTGCCGTTCGAGGCCGTGACTTCCGCATAAAACCATGCTCACCCGCGCCCCACGCGCGCTTCTCCACTCTGGTCCTGCAGGCAACGGACACACCGCTGCCCTCATCCCGCAGACCCGATCAAGGAGAAACACCATGAGCACCCAGTCCACCATCGAACATCGCCTCAACGACCTGATCGAGATCGCCCGCGACGGCAAGTCGTTCTACGAAGAAGCCGCCACCAAGGTGAAGGACACCGAGCTGTCCGCGCTGTTCGTGCGCATCGCCGGCGTCAAGGCCCGCATCGTTTCCTCGCTGAGCAGCGCCGTCGTCGCCACCGGTGGCAAGCCGGCCGAACACGGCACCATGGTCGGCTCGATGCAGCAGTTCTATGGCAAGGTGCGCGCCGCCTTCGGTGACACCAACTACGGCTACGTGGCCGAGCTGGAAGAATCTGAAGACCGCCTGCTGGCCGCGTTCAAGGACGTGCTGAATGACAACGACCTGCCGCCGGCCGTCCGCCAGGAAGTGACCGCGTGGCTGCCGGAAGTGCAGGACTGCCACCGCGTGATGCGCGACCGCAAGCATGCGATGAAGGCAGCCTGATCCTCGGCTTCGGCTGAG
>JAFAFD010000255.1 GCA_023423675.1 Pseudomonadota bacterium
ATTCACTGCGGTCGGTCAACGGCTGGCTGCGTTCAACCCGCCCCTGTGCGTCCACCACCACCTGCAGGCAGACCGTGGTGGGTGGCAGCGAGGTGCGTGGATCGCTCGCGCCGACCACCGGGTCCGGCGCCGCGTACAGCTGCGGCATCCGGTAACCCTCGCTGGCGGCCAGCGTATACGGCTGGATCTGCCCAGCCCCGCCGCCGGCATCGGACTGCAGGCGCTGGTGGCCGACGTTCTCGCTGCGGGTGTCGACCGTGGTCACGCGCTCGCGGGTGGCGCAGCCTGCCAGCAGCACCGCTGCAATACACAGCGGTGCGCCCTTCATCGCTGCCTTCACTGCGCCTGGCCGCCGGCAGATTCGGTGTTGTCCATGGCGTAGGTGATCGGGATGCGCAGCTTGCCGGCCATCGCCTTGCCATTCTTCATCGCCGGCGTGTAGGTCCACTTACGCGCCGCTGCGATCGAGGCGGCTTCGAATACGCCGGGGTTGGTCGCACTTTCCACCTGCACGTCGGTGACGTTGCCCTTGGCGTCGACGGCCACGATCAGGTTCACCACACCGGTCTGGCCCTTCTCGAACGCCTCGGCCGGATAGCTTGGCGGTGACATCTTCTGGGCCTGGATCGGGCTGTCCAGGCCGGCCTTGGCGGCATCCGCCGCGGCGTGCTGGAACGGTTCGGCGCTGACCGACGGCGTGCCCTTCACCGCGCCCTGGCTGGCCCACGCCAACGCAGCAACACCCATGCACAACCCCATCAGCAACACCTGGCCGGACACCTTCGGCAATGCCTTCCGCTGCGACTGCTTCAACATGGCGATACGCTCCTTCAACACGGGTTGGCTGCGCCAATGACAGGCCATCGGTGCAACCGTGTGGACCAGCTGCGCCTTCAAAAGCGTGCTGGCATAGAGACGGCGCTGCGTCGGCTGCGCGGCAATGGTGCGAGCATCGCAGGCCAGTTCCTGGTCGCGCAGGAAGCGGCGCGCAGCCCAGGGCAACAACGGGTGGAACCAGAACACCGACCGTGCCAGCAGCAGGGCGCCATTGGCCCAGTGGTCGCCATTGCGGCGGTGGCTGCGTTCGTGGCGCAGGATCAGCGCCTGTTCCTCGGCATCGAACTGCTGGTCGAAGTGCGGGCCGACCACGATGCGCGGCTGCCACAGGCCGACCAGCGCGGGCAGGCCGGGGTCGGCGCTGGCCTGCCAGCTGCCATCGCCGCGTGCCTGCAGCGTGCCCAGGCCGCGCTCGAAGCGGCGTTGTGCGCGCAGTTCACGCGCCAGGTGCAGGCCGGCACCCAGCCCCCAGGCCAGGGCCAGCAGCCACGGCCAGATCGGCAGCTGCGCGGCAGCACCCTCGACCGCGCCGGGCACCACTTTCAGCGGCAGCGTCGGCACATGCTGCAGCACCGGCAACGCCCGCAGTGCCGGCAGGGGCAGCAGCAGGGCCGCCAACAGCAGCGGCAGCAGCCACCAGCTGCGATAGGCCAGCTCCGCGCCGCCCAGCTTCACCAGCAGTGGCCGCGCGGCCGCCAGCAGCAGCACACCCAGCGCCAGCCACAGGCTGGCCTGCCACAGTCCATCGAGCAGCTCATTCATCGTCCATCTCCTGGATCAGCTTCCTCAGTTCGGCAATGTCCTGCGCCGTCAGTTGCCCGCGCTCGCTGAAATGCGCCACCAGCGGCGCCACCCGGCCATCGAACACGCGGCCTATGAAGTCCTGGCTCTGAGTCTCCACCCAGGCCTGGCGCTGCAGCAGCGGCTGGTACAGGTAGCGGCGGCCATCGCGCTCGGCGGCGATCGCGCCCTTGGTCAGCAGGCGGTTGAGCAGGGTCTTGATGGTCGGCTCGGCCCATTCGCGGTGGGCCAGTGCGGCCACCACGTCGTCGGCGCTGCGCGGTGCCTGCTGCCAGAGCACCTCCATCACGACGGCTTCTGCTTCGCTGATCGGGGTCATGGTTTACATCCGTAATCGACAGCCCGATTACGCGCGTAATCGAATCCAATGTCAAGCCCTCGACCGCAGGTTCATCGCACCTGCCCCAGCATCGGCCCTTCTACCCACGGAACCTGCATGAAGCCGCTGCGAAAACTCGACCTCCCGGTCGAACAGGCCCGGCGATTCCTGGAACCCGGCCCCATCGTGCTGGTCAGCACGGCGGCCCGCGGCCAGCGCAACCTGATGACGCTGGGCTGGCACATGGTGATGGGCTTCTCGCCCTCGCTGCTCGGCACCTACATCTGGAACGAGAACCACAGCTTCGCCCTGGCCCGCGACAGCCGGCAGTGCGTGATCAACGTGCCGGGCGTGGAGCTGCTGGACGCGGTGGTGGACATCGGCAACTGCAGCGGCCGCGAGGTGGACAAGTTCGCGCGGTTCGGCCTGGATGCGGTGCCCGCCCGCGACGTGGCCGCGCCACTGGTCGGCCAGTGCCATTCCAGCTTCGAATGCCGCCTGCACGACGACAGCCAGGTGGAGGCCAACAACCTTTTCATCTGGGAAATCGTGCGCGCCCACGTCGCGCCGCGGCCGAAACTGCCGCGTACCTTCCACTACCGCGGCGATGGCCGGTTCATGGTTTCAGGGGCGGAACTCTCGCGTCGACGGCGGTTCAAGCCCGACATGCTTTGATTCGAAGACGACTTAAGTGTCAATTGGTGGATTGCAGCATCTACGACACTGCAACCCACCGCCGAGTGTGACTACGCTCCGGCTTGTACGGCAGCATCATTGGCGGCAGCTGTCACAGTGCTTCCG
>JAFAFD010000257.1 GCA_023423675.1 Pseudomonadota bacterium
CGGCTACAGACCCGGCATTGCCGCTTCCTCAGCGCAGCTTTGCCAGCGCCTGGCCCAGCTGCACCGGGCTTTCGGCGCCCAGCTGCGGGGCGAACTCGGCCACGCCCGGCGGCAGCAGCACGATCACGGTCGAGCCGTAGTTGAAGCGCGCCATTTCGGCGAAACGCTCCAGCTGGATGCCCTGGCCGCGGTAATCCTTGCGGGTGATGCGGTCGCCGTAGGCCGGGATCTCTTCGCCGCTCCACACCGTTTCCACGCCGGACACCAGCAGCGCACCGACCATCACGCTGACCATCGGGCCGAAGCTGGTATCGAAATGGCAGACCAGGCGCTCGTTGCGGGCGAACAGGCGCGGCACGCCGTTCACCGCGGCCGGGCCGACGCTGAACAGGCGGCCCGGCACGTGCACGGTCTCGCGCAGGGTGCCGGTCCAGGGCATGTGCACGCGGTGGTAGTCACGCGGGGACAGGTACACCGTGGCATACAGGCCGTCGTTGTACGGCTTGGCGTCCTCGTCGCTGCCCAGCAGCTCGGCGGCGGTGAAGGACTGGCCCTTGGCCTGGAAAATGCGGCCGGCCTCGATCTTTCCCAGCTGGCTGATGCGGCCGTCGGCCGGCATCACCAGGCTGCGCGGATCGGCATCGGCCACGCGCGCGCCCGGCTTCAGGGCGCGGGTGAAGAACTGGTTGAAGGTCGGGTAGCTGCGCGGGTCCGGGTTGGCCGCTTCGTCCAGGTTGACGTTGAACTTGCGGGTGACGGTGTCGATCAGCCAGCGCGACACGCGCGGGTCGTCCGAGTACGCCAGCGAGCGCGCCATCGAGGACAGCAGGCGGTGGGGCAGGGCGTACGTCAGGGCGGTGGTCAGGCTCATGGGGCGGATTTCTCGGTCAGCTTCTGCAGGTCGCGGGCGATGGCCGGCGCGTTGAACGGGGGCCGCACCAGGCCGGCAAGGCGGCCCTGCGGGTCGAGAACGGCCAGGCTGGCCGAGTGCTCGACGGTGTAATCCTCGGGATTCTCGTCGAAATGCTTGCCCGGCACCCTCTGGAACACGAAGCCCAGCGAGGTGGCGAAGCGCTCCAGCGAGGGAATGTCGGCGGTGGCGGCCAGGGTGTCCTTGTGGAAACCGTGCACGTACTCGCCCAGGCGGATGGCGTTGTCACGGTCCGGGTCCACCGACACGAACAGCACGCGCGGGCGCAGCGTGTCGGGCAGGGCTTCCCACTGCTTCTGCGCGCCGGCCAGCTCGGCCAGGGTGGTCGGGCAGACGTCCGGGCAGAAGGTGAAGCCGAGGAACACCAGGGTCCAGTGGCCCTTCAGCTCGCCGGGGATCAGCCGGGTGCCGTCGGACTGGGCCAGGTTGAAATCGGGCAGCTCGCGGGTGTGCGGGTACAGGGTGATCGCTTCGGTGGCCGGCTGGTTGGCCGGCGGCTTCGGCGCGAACACCTGCTGCGCGGCCAGCAGGCCCAGGCCCGCCGCCAGGGCGATCAGCAGGATGATGCCGACGTTGCGATTGAACATGGGAGCCCCCGCAGGAAGTAATCCCCATCATACCGGCTGCAGCCTGATCGTTTCCGTCGCAACGGATGCCGCCGCGGGCGCCAGCCTCTATAATCGTGGGCCACTTTGCCCGCAGTACCGCCATGACCGCTGAAACGGCCGCCGAACTCCACACGATCATCGACCTGATCCGCTACGGCACCAGCCGTTTCAACGAAGCCGGGCTGACCTTCGGGCACAGCTACGACAACGCCCTGGACGAGGCCACCCAGCTGGTGCTGCACAGCCTGCACCTGCCGCACGACCTCGGCCCGGCCTACGGCCAGGCGCGCCTGCTGCAGGCCGAGAAGGTCCGCGTGCTGGAACTGTTCCAGCGCCGCATCGACGAGCGCGTCCCGGCCGCCTACCTGACCGGTGAAGCCTGGTTCGCCGGCCTCAGCTTCAAGAGCGATTCGCGCGCCCTGGTGCCGCGTTCGCCGATCGCCGAGCTGATCGAGTGCGGCTTCGAGCCGTGGCTGGCCGGCCGTGACGTCAGCCGCGCGCTGGACCTGTGCACCGGTTCGGGCTGCATCGCCATCGCCATGGGCCACTACTACCCGAACTGGGAAGTGGACGGCGGCGACCTGAGCGATGACGCGCTGTCGCTGGCCGAAGAGAACAAGGAACGCCTGCAGGCGCACAACGTGACCCTGCTGAAGTCGGACCTGTTCAACGGCCTGACCGGCCGCCACTACGACCTGATCGTCACCAACCCGCCGTACGTCACCAACGACGAGACCGATGCCCTGCCGCAGGAATACTCCTACGAGCCGGAGATGGGCCTGCGCGCCGGCGACGACGGCCTGGACCTGGTGTTGAAGATCCTGCGCGACGCCCCGCTGCACCTGAGCGAGGACGGCCTGCTGATCTGCGAAGTGGGTGAATCCGAGCAGCACCTGATCAAGCTGCTGCCGGAAGTCGACTTCGCTTGGGTTGAATTCAAGGTCGGCCAGATGGGCATCTTCGCGGTCGAATGCCGCGAGCTGATCGCCCACAGCGCACGCATCGCCGAACTGGCGGCGCAGCGCCCGTGAGTTCCAATTCGTTCGGCAAGCTGTTCACCGTCACCACGTTCGGCGAGTCGCACGGGCCGGCCATCGGCTGCGTGATCGACGGTTGCCCGCCGGGGCTGGCGCTGGATGCGGCCGAATTCACCCACGACCTGCAGCGTCGCGCCACCGGCAAGAGCCGGCACACCTCGGCGCGCCGCGAGGCCGACGAGGTCGAGATCCTGTCCGGCGTGTACGAGGGCCTGACCACCGGCACCCCGATCGCGCTGCTGATCCGCAACACCGACCAGCGCAGCAAGGATTACGCGAACATCGGCCAGCAGTTCCGGCCGGGCCATGCCGACTACAGCTACTGGCACAAGTACGGCATCCGCGACCCGCGCGGTGGCGGCCGTTCCTCGGCCCGCGAGACCACCATGCGCGTCGCTGCCGGCGTGGTCGCCAAGAAGTGGCTGGCCGAGCGCTTCGGGGTGACCGTGCGCGGCTACCTGTCGCAGCTGGGCGAGATCCGTCCGGCCGGGTTCGACTGGTCGGCGGTGGAAGACAACCCGTTCTTCTGGCCGCACGCCGAACAGGTGCCCGAGCTGGAGGCGTACATGGATGCGCTGCGCAAGTCCGGTGATTCGGTCGGTGCGCGCGTGGACGTGGTGGCCGACAACGTGCCGCCGGGCTGGGGCGAGCCGATCTACGGCAAGCTCGACGGCGACCTCGCCGCCGCGCTGATGAGCATCAACGCAGTGAAGGGCGTGGAGATCGGCGATGGTTTCGCCAGCGCCGCGCAGAAGGGCACCGAACACCGTGACCTGCTGACCCCGCAGGGCTTCGCCAGCAACCATGCCGGCGGCATCCTCGGTGGCATTTCCACCGGCCAGCCGGTGGTCGCGTCCATCGTCCTCAAGCCCACCTCCAGTCTGCGCCTGCCGGGCCCGTCGCTGGATACCGAGGGCAACGTGGTCGAAGTGGTCACCACCGGTCGCCACGACCCGTGCGTCGGCATCCGTGCCACCCCCATCGCCGAGGCGATGATGGCCCTGGTGCTGATGGACCAGGCCCTGCGCCACCGCGCCCAGTGCGGTGACGTCGGCACCATCACCCCGCGCATTCCCGGGCAGATCGATGGCTGATACCCGGCCGACGGTGTGGGTGAGCCAGCCGCTGATCGACGCGGCCATCGCGCCGCTGCGCGATCGCGTGCAGCTGCTGGCCACCGACACCGTCACCGCCTGGTCGCCGCAGCAGATCGCCCAGCGCCTGGCCTCGGTCGACGGCGCGATCATCACCCTCAACGAGCGCATCGGCGCGGCCCAGGTGGCCGATGCCGCGCAGCTGCAGGTGATCGCCAACGTAGGCGTCGGCTACAACAACCTGGATGTCGACGCGCTGAGCGCGGCCGGCATCCTCGCCAGCAACACCCCGGACGTGCTCACCGAGACCACGGCCGACCTCGGTTTCGCCCTGCTGATGGCCACCGCGCGCCGCATCACCGAATCCGAGCGCTGGCTGCGTGAAGGGCAGTGGGGGCAATGGTCGTTCCAGACCATGCTCGGCGCCGACATCCATGGCAGCACGCTGGGCATCCTCGGCATGGGCCGCATCGGCCAGGGCGTGGCCCGCCGTGGCGCGCTCGGCTTCGGCATGAAGGTGCTGTACCACAACCGTTCGCGGCTGCCGGCCGAGACCGAAGCCGCGCTCGGCGCGACCTACGTGGACCTGGACACGCTGCTGGCGCAGTCCGACCACCTGGTCACCGTGCTGCCGTATACCCCGGCCTCGCACCACATCATCGATACGGCCGCGCTGGCGAAGATGAAGCCGTCCGCCACGCTGGTGAACATCGCCCGCGGCGGCATCGTCGACGAACTGGCCCTGGCTGATGCGCTGGCCCATGGCCGCCTGGCCGCCGCCGGCCTGGATGTCTACGAAGGCGAACCGAAGGTGCGCCCGGAACTGCTGGCGCTGCGCAACGTGGTGCTGACCCCGCATATCGGCAGCGCCTCGCTGGGCACCCGTACCGCGATGGTGCAGCTGGCCGTGGACAACCTGCTGGCCGGCCTCGGCCTGGCCGGTGAAGCGGCGCGCATGCCGAGCGCGATCAACGCCGACGCGGCCCTCGCCGCGCGTGCCGTGCTGGGTAAAAAAACCGGGAAACGATAGGGAACCTCTGCGCGCCCCGCCTGAGGAGGTTCCCCGAACCCAGCTGTCGTGCGTGAGTTTTCCCCCTTCCCGTTTTCGTGAGAGTTCCCCCATGAGCAATGCACAACGCAGCTTCCACGTCGCCATCGTCGGTGCCACCGGTGCCGTCGGCGAAACCATGCTGGCCATCCTGGCCGAGCGCAACTTCCCGGTCGGTACCCTGAGCCTGCTCGCTTCCGAGCGCTCGGCCGGCGGTGAAGTCGAGTTCGAAGGCCAGAAGGTGAAGATCCAGGATCTGGCCACCTTCGACCCCAGCGGCGTGGAAATCGCTCTGTTCTCGGCCGGTGGCAGCGTCTCCAAGGAGTACGCGCCGAAGTTCGCCGCCGCCGGTGCGGTGGTGATCGACAACTCTTCGGCCTTCCGTTACGACGATGACGTGCCGCTGGTGGTGTCCGAGGTCAACCCGGACCAGGTCGGCAACCGTCCGCGCGGCATCATCGCCAACCCGAACTGCTCGACCATGCAGATGCTGGTGGCGCTGGCGCCGCTGCACCGCAAGTACGGCATCGAGCGCATCAACGTCTCCACCTACCAGTCGGTGTCCGGCGGCGGCCGTTCGGCGATGGAAGAGCTGGGCAAGCAGACCGGCCAGCTGCTGAGCTTCCAGGAGATCGATCCGCAGCGCTTCCCGGTGCAGATCGCCTTCAACCTGATCCCGCACATCGACGACTTCCAGGACAACGGCTTCACCAAGGAAGAGATGAAGCTGGTCTGGGAAACCCGCAAGATCCTCGGCGACGAGAGCATCCTGGTGAACCCGACCGCGGTGCGCGTGCCGGTGTTCTACGGCCACTCCGAATCGGTGGCGATCGAGACCCGTGACAAGGTGACCGTCGCCGAAGCGCGCGCGCTGCTGGAACAGTCGCCGGGCGTGGAAGTGGTGGACCGCCATGAAGCCGGTGGCTACCCGACCCCGGTCACCCACGCCTCGGGCACCGATGCCGTCTACGTCGGCCGCATCCGTGAAGACCTGTCGCACCCGCGCGGCCTGAACCTGTGGATCGTCTCGGACAACGTGCGCAAGGGCGCGGCACTGAATGCCGTGCAGCTGGCCGAGCTGGTGGCCGCCGAACAGCGCTGATCCTTCGGTGTGTAGAGTCGAGCCATGCTCGACTGCTTCTGTCCCTCGTAGAGTCGGGGGGGGGGGGGGGGGGGTTGGGTGGGGTGGGCTGGGGCGGGGGG
>JAFAFD010000387.1 GCA_023423675.1 Pseudomonadota bacterium
CCGTGCGTTTGCAATGGATCGGCCAGGCCCCGATCAGGCCCCACCGACAGCACCATGCTAGGCTCGACGGCATCATGGGTACAGCTCCAGATGCAGGCCAGTCCAATGGATACAGATCCGCGCACCACCCCGGCCCCGCCGCGCTACCAGCGCCTGTCCGATGAACTGGCCGAGGCCATCCACGGCGGTCGCCTGCCGGTCGGCAGCCGCCTGCCCTCGCTGCGGCAGATGGCCGCGCAGCGCCAGCTCAGCCTGAACACCGTCATCGCGGCCTATAGGCAACTGGAAGATGCTGGGCTGGTGGTGCCGCGGCCGAAGGCGGGTTTCGAGGTGGCGCCGCGCCTGTCGGTGCCGCAGCGTTCGCTGCGCGATGCACCCTCGGCGCCCACCGCACCGCTGCAGCAGGCGTTGATGGCCCGCGTGCTCGAGGCGCAGCGACGCCCCGGGGTGATCGATCTGGCGTTCGCCGGGCCACGTGGGCGGCAGTTCTATCCCGGCGCGCAGCTGGCCCGGCACACCGCACAGGTGCTGCGCCACGGCCAGCAGACGGTGGAAACCTACGCGCGCCCGAACGGATCGCCGCGCCTGCTGGCACAGATCGTACGGCGTGGCCCGAGGATGGGCCTGCACACGCATGCCGACCGCCTGCTGTTGACCCATGGCGCGATGGAAGCACTGCAGCTGGCCCTGCGCGCGGTGACCGAACCGGGCGCGGCCGTCGGCATCGAAGCGCCGTCCTATTTCAACCTGTACCCGCTGCTGGCCAATCTCGGCCTGCAGGCCATCGAACTGCCTACCCACCCGCAGCACGGGCTGGACGTGGATGCGCTGGAAGCGCTGCTGGAGCACACGCCGCTGGCCGCGCTGGTGGTGATGCCCACCGTGCACAACCCGCTGGGCTGCACCATGCCGACGGCCGCCAAGCAGCGCCTGGCCGAGCTGGTCAACGCACACCAGCTGCCGCTGATCGAGGATGCGGTGTATGCCGAGCTGCAGTTCTGCGAGCCACCAGCGGCGCTGCTGAAGGCGTTTGATCGCGATGGCTGGGTGATGGTGGTCGGCGGTTTTTCCAAGACGCTGGCGCCGGATTACCGCATCGGCTGGCTCGATGGCGGCCGTTTTGCCGAGCGCATCGCCCTGCTCAAATTCCAGTCGACCGGCGGTGAACCGCAGCTGCTCGGTGATGCGGTGGCGGCCTACCTGGAAGCGGGCAGTTACGAGCACCACCTGCATCGCATGCGCCGGCTGTACCGCGAACAGGTCGGGCGCCTGCGCCAGCTGGTGGCCGAGCACTTCCCCGCCGGCACCCGTGCCACCGAGCCGAAGGGCGGCTTCCTGCTATGGCTGGAGCTGCCGGGCGTGGATACCCGCGAACTGTTCGAGCGGGCGCTGGCGGAGGACATCGTGTTCATGCCCGGCCAAGTGTATTCGCGCGGTGCGCGCTACCGGCATTGCCTGCGGCTGTCGTGCTGCCAGGCGCTGGATGCGCGCTTCATCATCGCGGTGGAACGGCTGGGTGAGATCGCGCGGGAGTTGGCTGCACGGTAGTGCCGGCCGCTGGCCGGCAATCGCGGCGCCACTCGTATCGGGTTGCCGGGTAGAGTCGACCGTTGGTCGACTGCTCCTGATCAGACCCCGCGCTGCGCGCGATAGTCGACTGACAGTCGACTCTACTGCTGCTCCGCTCCCAGGTGTGCGCCCAGGGTTCGGCCATCCGCGCCCGGCAGGTACGGCAGGCGGCCCCAGCACGGCATCGGCAGGCGCTGCTGCAACGTGGCGATGTTCTCGTCCTGGCGCTGCATGGTGGGATCGATGTGGTTGCCGATCCAGCCCAGGCACTCCACGCCGCTGGCCTGCAGCGACTGCGCGGTCAGCCGTGCATGGTTCACGCAGCCCAGGCGCATGCCCACCACCAGCAGCGCCGGCAGGCGCAGCGCGCGCACCAGGTCGAGCTGGTCCAGCGTGGCCGACACCGGCGCCAGCCAGCCGCCCACGCCCTCCACCACCACCACGTCGGCCTGCGCACGCAGGCGCTCGAACGCGGCCACGATCGGCGCCAGCTGCACCTGCACGCCGTCCTCGGCGGCGGCCAGTTCCGGCGCCAGCGGCTGCCGCAACGCATAGGGGTTCAGATCGGCGTAGTCCGGCACCGGCCAGCTGGCCGCCTGCAGGGCCAGCGCATCGTCGTTGCGCAGGCCGTGGCCCAGGTCCTGGCTGCCACTGGCCACCGGCTTCATGCCCACCGCACGCAGCCCGCGCCGGCGCAGCGCATGCAGCAGCGCGGTGCTGCTGGCGGTCTTACCGATTTCGGTATCGGTACCGGTGACGAACACGGCCGGCGGCATCAGGGTCGGCAGGGGCATCAACGGCTCCAGGCATGCAACAGAGCGTGCATTATCGCTGGTCCCGTACGCTTGCTAGACTGCAGGCATGTTCGCCAATGCCTCGCTCACCGGCAGCAAGCCGGAACAATACGCCCAGCTGCTGGAACAGGCCCGCGGCCTGGTCTACGCCGAGTCCGACCGCATCGCCAATGCGGCCAACCTCTCCGCACTGGTCTACCACGCCCTGCCCGACCTGAACTGGGTGGGCTTCTACCTGTACGACGGCAAGGAGCTGGTGGTCGGCCCGTTCCAGGGCCTGCCGGCCTGCGTGCGCATCCCGCTGGACAAGGGCGTGTGCGGTGCCGCCGCCAGCCAGCGCGTCACCCAGCGCGTGGAAGACGTCGACGCCTTCCCCGGCCACATCGCCTGCGATTCGGCCTCGCGCTCGGAGCTGGTGGTGCCGCTGCTGCGCGGTGATGAACTGATCGGCGTGTTCGACATCGACAGCCCGAAGGTGGGCCGCTTCGATGCCGAGGACCAGGCCGGTCTGGAAGCCATCGCCCGCGTGTTCGTCGAGGCCCTGGGATGAGCGCACCGAAGCTGCGCAACATCGGCCCGAAGAGCGCGGCGTGGCTGCGCCAGGTCGGCCTGCGCAGCCGCGAGGACCTGGCCGCGCTCGGTGCGGTCGGGGCCTTCGTCAAGGTCAAGCGCGCCGGCTTCAAGCCGAGCCTGAATCTGCTTTATTCGCTGGAAGGCGCGCTGCTGGACTGCCACTGGCAGGAGCTGGGCGAAGCCCAGCGCGAGGCGCTGGTGCAGGATTACGAGGCACGTATCGCCGCGCACCCGCTGAAGGCGGCCGGCCCGGCATCGGGTCCGGTGCATGAGCAGCGCTTCGACACCGGGGATGATGGCGAAGACAGTTTTGCCGAGAGCGCCGACGAGGATTGAGGCGTCCGCATCGCGGGGAATGCCGGCCAGCGGCCGGCACTACCACGGTGATGCGGCTTACGGCTGCTGCAGTTCCAGCAGCTCGCCGACCAGGCCTACTTCGCCGCGTTCCAGCCACACCCGCAGGCGCGTGCCGTGGTCGATGCGCAGTGCCCAGCACAGCGACAGCGGCAACCCGCAGACCAGTGACAGCACCATGCGCAGCGGGCCACCATGGCTGACCACCACGGTCGGCAGCGGGTCTTCATCGTCCAGCAGGCGATCCAGTGCGCGCGCGATGCGCCGTTCGAAGTGGCCCCAGCTCTCGCCGTTGGGCGGCGGGAAGGCATGCGGATCGGCATGGAAGGCCGCCAGCGCGTCCTCCGGCAGGTCAAACAGTGACTGCCCGTCGCAATCGCCGAAATCCAACTCCTCCCACTCCTCGTCCGCCTCCACGTCCAGCCCGCGCGGGGTGGCCAAGGCCATCGCCGTGTGCAGCGAGCGCAGGCGCGGCGAACTGATCACCCGCTGCCAGTCCTGCTCGGCATAGGCGTCGACCAGTTCCTGCGGCAGGCGGGCCAGCTGCGGCGGATCGCTGCGGCCATCG
>JAFAFD010000396.1 GCA_023423675.1 Pseudomonadota bacterium
GGACAGGCGGGCGATGGTCAGGTGGAAGCGGCGGTCGAAGTCGCCGGCCTCCTCATCGGTCAGGTCGCGGCGGCACAGGGCCTGGGCCAGCACCTGCAGTTCGGCGATGCCGGCTTCGTCGATGTTGCTGGCGGCGAGCGCCGCGGCCTCGGCCTCGAACACCGCGCGGGCAGCGGTCAGGTCGAAGGCGCTGACATCGGGCAGGCCACCGGAGGCCTGCGTCGGGCGTGGCTTGACGTAGACGCCCGAGCCAATGCGGATGGCGATCCAGCCCTGGGCTTCCAGGGCGATCTCGGCTTCACGCACGGTCACCCGGCTGACGCCGAATCGTTCGGCCAGCTCACGCTCGCCCGGCAGGCGCGAGCCCGGCGGAAATTCGCCATCCTCGATCAGCTTGCGGAGCTTGGCGGCGATGGTCTGGTAGAGGCGGTTGGCGGACATGCGGCTGACCCTTGGCGGTTCCCTCCGGGCCCGTCCCGGGCCACCGTGCGCGGTGCGGGTCCGGATGGAGCGACGGCGCGACCACTGGCCGCGCCGCCCTGTTCAGAACTTGTATCGTACACCGAAATACGCACGCCGCCCGTAGGTCACCACTTCACGGAAATTGCCGTAAAGCGGCTGGTACGCCACGCGCGGTTCGTTGGTCAGGTTCATCAGCTCCAGCGACAGCGACAGCTGCTTGTTGACCTTGTAACGCATGCGCAGGTCGACACTGGTGTTGTCGTCGTAGTAACGGTTCTGCTGCGCGGTGTTGCCGGTGAAGTCCTGGTAGTAGTGCGAGCGGAACTTGCCGATGGCCTGGATGTTGAAGCGGCCCACGTCCCAGTAGATCGAACCGGACAGCACGTGCCGCGAGAAACCGCTGAGACCGGCCGGCGGCACGATGGCCGGGATGACGGTGCCATCGGCGGCCAGCTGCTCGCCCAGTCGCGAATCCTGGGTCTCGTAGTCGGCGTCGGCGTAGTTGTAGCTGACCTTGAAGCCCAGCCCATCGAACGGCTTGGGCAGGTAGGACAGGCGATGGGTGACGCTCAGTTCCAGGCCGGTGAGCGTGCTGTCATCGTCGGTGGTCACCTGCTGGCGCACCGGCACGGTCACCGTCTGGCCGTTGATGGTGTAGGTCTCCGGCACCAGCGCGGTGGCGGTGCCGCCGTTGAACTGCTTCCAGTACACCGCGCCGGCCAGCATGGTGTCCGGGTTCGGGTACCACTCCAGCGACAGGTCGCCGTTCCAGGACATCAGCGGCTGCGCGGCCGGGTTGCCGCTGGCACTGATGTCGTCCAGCGCATCGGCCAGGTTGCCGTAGGTGGCATCGCTGCTGACATTGATGGTGCGGCCGGCACCGAGCGCCGCGATGTCCGGGCGTGACATGGCGCGGTAGGCACCGACGCGCAGCAGCACGTCCGGACGCAGTTCGAACGCCGCGTTCAGGCTGGGCAGCAGCTTGTCATTGCCGGCCTTGAACACCTGGGTGGTGTAGTTGCCGGTCGGCTGCAGGCGGATCGTGCCATCGCCGTTGTCCTCGATCTGCAGGTCGGTGCGCACGCCCTCCGAACGCACATCGGTCTTGACCCAGCGCAGGCCGACGTTGCCGGTCACCGGCAGCCCGAACAGGCTGCTGCTGAACTCACCCAGCAGGTACAGCGCGCGCGCCTTCTCGGTGATGTCGACGTTGTTGGGATCCTGGAAGTCCGGATCCAGGCCGCTGTCGAGGCTGCCACGGAAGGACTGGTACAGGCAGTTGGGATCGAAGTAGGCCCACGAGGAGATCGTGTTGCCGCTGGCGGCATCCATGAAATCGCTCTGCGGGAACGGCGCGCGGCAGGCTTGGTTGGCGGCGATGATCTTCGCCTTGTCGGCGGCCACCCGCTGGTCGTAGTCGGTCACCAGGGTGTTGTCACGCAGGCGGTAGTCGGCCTGACTGGCGCGCACGCCACCCTTGATGCGGGTGAAGAAGCCCGACTCCGGCATGAAGCTGGCATCAAAGCGGCCGGCCTTGATCTTGTGGTCGTTCTCGGTCGCGCTGGAGGTGACGCGGGCCGCACCGGAGTATGCATCCCAGTTCTGCACGTCGAAGTTCGGCGCCAGGGCCACGCTCGGCACTTCGCCATGCCAGTCCCAGTCGTAGTCGACATAACCGGTAGTGCCGCTGCTGATGCCCGGCACGACGGCATTGTTGATGTCGCGCTGGTTGGCCCGCAGGCGGGTCATGCGCTCGCTGTCCAGGCGGTTGGTATGCGAGTAGGACAGGTCGGTGGACAGTTCCCAGGCCGGGCTCGGCCGCACGATCAGGTTCAGGCCGCCACCGGTGTACTCCTCGCCGCGCCAGTAGCGGTTGGAGGTGGAATCGATCGAGGTGCTGCCATGCAGGTGGCGGACGATGCCATTCTCGTCCACCTCGCGCTGGGTGATGCCGCGGCGCGCGTTGGACAGGCTCAGGTCGCTGCGGTTTTCATACCAGTTGCGCTGGGTGTGCTCGAAGTCGACGTTCACTTCGACCACATCGTTCGGCCGCCACTGCACCGCAGCGAACTCGCTCTGGCGGTCGTTGCGTTCCTGCTTCAGGCGGTAGATGCGGCTGCTCGGCACCAGGTAGTACGGCGCACCGTTGGCGATGGCCTGCGCGCCCACTTCGGAGCAGTTGGCGTTGGTCACGTTCTGGTTGCCATCGCAGGCATACCAGGTGGAACCGCTGGTGATGCTCTCTTCCGGGTCGGTGCCATCCAGGCGCTGGAAGCCTAGCGAGACACCCAGCTTCTGGCCGTCGCCGAACTCGAACTGGTCGATGTAGCTGGCAGTGCCGCGGTAGCCGATGCCATCGTCATCGCGGTACTTCTTGTCATACTCGGCCCAGCTGCCGCGCAGGTCGAACTGCACCGAGCGTTTGCCGTATTCCAGCGGCTTGACCGTTTCCAGGCCGATGGTGCCGGCCACGCCGCCTTCGATGATGTCGGCGCGCTGGGTCTTGTAGATGGCCACCGTGTTGATCAGCTCGGCCGGGAACATGTTGAAGTTCACCGAGCGGTCGCCGC
>JAFAFD010000411.1 GCA_023423675.1 Pseudomonadota bacterium
CACGGCCACGTGCCGGACCTGGCACCGTACATGGACGGTGGCCGCATCGCGCTGGCGCCGCTGCGCTACGGCGCGGGCGTCAAGGGCAAGATCAACCTGAGCATGGCCCACGGCCAGCCGGTGGTCGGCACCACGTGCGCGGTGGAAGGCATGCACCTGCAGCCGGGCCAGGACGTGCTGGTGGCCGATGACGCCGCCACGTTCGCGGCCGAGGTCGTGCGCCTCTACCAGGACCCGCAGCTGTGGCAGCAGCTGTCCGATGCGGGCCTGGCCAACGTGGCCCAGCACTTCTCGCTGGATGCGGCGCGGGCCACCGTGCAGCGGGTGTTCTTCGACTAATCCAGCCGCCCGCCGGCCTGCCGCAGGCGCTGCTCGAACGCGGCCAGCTCCGGCAGGTCCGGCTGCAGCTGGCGCACCTGGTCGACGGCGGCAGCAGCGAAGGCCACGTCGCCACGGCCCAGCCGCTCACTGCCGATGGCCAGCCAGCGCTGTGCCAGCCGCACCCGTGCCGACGGCAGGCCCGTCGCGGTCGGCGCCAGGGTCTGCCAGGCCTGCAGGCAGGCGCCCGCGGCCTGCACCCGGTTCTGCCGCAGGTTGTCATCGAAACACTGCCGGCTGGCCGGCAGCAGGCGCGCCGCAGCCGCCCTCACCCGTGCATCGCGCGGCGCCAGCGCCTGTGCCTCTCGCAGCGCGTCGAACGCGCTGTGCCCGGGCGGGCTGATCCAGCGTCCTTCGCGCTCGGCGCGATCGATCTGGCGCAGGTGATCACGCAGTTTCCGCTCGCGCTGGGCCGTGCTCACTGCCGGCTGCTGCTGTGCCTGCCGCGCGTGCTGGGCGCGCTGGATGCGTTGCGCAGCCTGCTGCAATGCCGCCTGCGATGCGCCGAGTGCAGCGGCACGCGCACGGTCGGTCTCGGCCGCTTCGAACTGGAAATCGGCGGCCTGGCGCTGGCTGCGTGCCAGCAGCGCCTGCGCCGTCTGTTCGCGGCCGCGCAATGCATTGGGATCATCGGGCGCCACTGCCAGCACGGCGTCGAAGGCGTTGGCCGCGGCGTCCAGCGTCTGCTGCTTCAGTGCACGCTGGCCGTGCCGCAGGCGCTGGTCGACCGCGCGCGCCAGCGCTTCCTGGCTGGCCGGCAGATCGCTGTGACCGGCATCGAACTGGCGCGCACGCTGCAGCAGGGCCGCGGTCTGCGCCAGCTCGCCGCGTGCAGCCAGCGCGCGGGCGCGCTGCAGCAGGTCGCTCAGGGCATCCTCGCGCCCTTCCAGCGCCGGCAGGTTGTCCGGCTGCAGGGCCAGGATGCGCTGGAACAGCGGCAGCGCACTGCTGTCGCCCTCATCCAGGCGGCCGGCCGCGAAGGCATTGCGCGCCTGTGCCAGCAAGGCACCGATCCCCGCGCCCGCACTGCGCCGCGCCTGCAGCTGCCGCGCCACGGCATCGGCCTGGCCCTGCGGCACCTGCAGTTCGCGGGCCAGCGCGAGTGCCTGCGCACTGCCGTCGAGATCATCGGCCTGCAGCCGCTCGTGCGCCTGCCGCAGCGCCGCCACGCCGGTGCTTGCCAGCCCCTGTCGCGCCTGCAGGCGATCATTGTCGAGGGCCAGCGCGGCCTGGTAGCGTTCGCGGGCACCGCTGCCATCGGCCGCGGTCAGCCGCCCCGCGGCCAGCGCGCGATCGCCCTCGGCCAGCAGCTGTTCAATCTGCGGTTCGTCCCAGAACCAGTCGGCCAGCGGCTTGCGCAGCAGCACCAGCGCCACGAACACCACCACCGCCGCCAGCAGTGCCCAGCGCCAGACCCGGCGCGCGTGGCGTGCCTGCAGCCACCACCAGCGCCCCTCGCGGCGAACGCGGTCCAGCGCGGGGTGGTCGGCGCCGTGGCGGCGATGCGGGGGCTCGCGTTCCATGCGTGCAGGGTAGCCGGGGCAGCGTGAAGCTCAGCCCAGACGACGCGCCTCGCTCACGCCCGGCAGGGCATCCAGCTTGCCCAGCAGGTTCGACAGCTGGCCGTAATCGCTCACCTTCAGGCGCAGGCGCAGGTGCGCGCGGCCGCTGTTGCGCACGTTGTCACTGTGGATATCGAGCACGTACGCGTCTTCCTGTGCGATCAGGTTGGTGATGTCCTTCAGCAGCCAGCGGCGGTCGACCGCGTCGACCACCACGTCCACTTCGTAACCGTTGCCGGCCTGGCCCCATTCCACCGGCAGGATGCGCTGCGGGCTGGCGGCGGACAGGCGCGCCAGCGACGCGCAGTCTGCACGATGCACGGTGACACCGCGGCTACGGGTCAGGTAACCGACGATGGGCTCGCCGGCCACCGGCTGGCAGCAGCGCGCCAGCTGCACCAGCAGGTTGCCGACGCCCTGCACGGTGAACTTGGATTTGCCCAGGTTCTCGCGGCGCGCGGTCGGCCGCGGCAGGGTCGGCGCGGGCGCCGGCTGGCTCGCCGCACGCTCGGCTTCCAGCAGCGCACGACTGACCTGGTTGGGCCCGGTATCGCCCAGCGCCACCTGGATGTACAGGTCGTCGACGCTGTCGGCATGGAATTTCTTCGCCGCCGCGGCCAGGTCCGAATGCTGCAGGCCCAGCCGCTTCAGTTCGCGCTCCAGCAGCTCGCGGCCGGCCTGCACGTTGCGCGCGCGGTCCAGCTTGTGGAACCAGCTGCGCACCTTTTCGCGCGAACGGTTGCTGGCCAGGAAGCCCAGCGCCGGCATCAGCCAGTCGCGGCGCGGGTCGGCCTCCTTGCCGGTCAGGATCTCCACCCGGTCGCCGCTGCGCAGCCGGTAGGTGAGCGGCACGATGCGGCCGTTGACCTTGGCGCCACGGCAGCGGTGGCCGACCATGGTGTGCACCTGGTAGGCGAAATCGAGCGGAGTCGCGCCCTGCGGCAGGTCCAGCACCTCGTCCTTCGGGCTCAGTGCGTAGACCCGGTCTTCGGTCAGCTCGGCATCGAGCGCGCCGGCCAGTTCGGTGCCCTGCCCTTCCTGCGCCTGTTCCAGCAGCTGGCGCATCCAGGTGATCTTGCGATCGAAGGCCTTCTCGGCGCCCTTGCTGCCTTCCTTGTACTTCCAGTGCGCGGCCACGCCCAGCTCGGCCTGCGCATGCATGTCGTGGGTACGGATCTGCACTTCGATGGTGCGCCCTTCCGGGCCGACCACGGCGGTGTGCAGCGAACGGTAATCGTTGGCCTTGGGGCGGGCGATGTAATCGTCGAACTCGCTGGGCACCGGCGCCCACAGCGCATGCACCACGCCCAGCGCGGCGTAGCAGGCGGCCACGTCGTCGACCATCACCCGCACCGCACGGATGTCATACAGCTGGTCGAAGGCCAGCCGCTTCTTCTGCATCTTCCGCCAGATGCTGTAGATGTGCTTCGGCCGCCCGCTCACTTCGGCATGGATGTCCTGTGCGGCCAGCTCGCGCGACAGCGTCTTCTTGACGTGCTCGACGTAGCGCTCGCGGGCGATGCGCGTCTCGTCCACCTCGCGTGCGATGCGGCGGTAAGTGTCCGGCTCCAGGTGGCGGAACGCCAGGTCTTCCAGCTCCCACTTCAACTGCCAGATGCCCAGGCGGTTGGCCAGCGGGGCATGGATGTCACGGGTCAGCTGGGCCAGTGCGCGACGCTGCTCTTCGTCGAGCTTGTCGGCTGCACGCATGCGTGCCAGCTGCCGCGCCAGCAGGATCGGCACCACCCGCAGGTCGTGGATGATGGCCAGCAGCAGGCGGCGCAGGCCTTCGCTGTTGCGTCCGGCGTCGCGGCCGGCATGCAGCGCCCAGACCGGGTCGGCGGCGTCCTGGCCGTCGAGCAGGCCGATCACCGCCGTCTTGTGGCCGCCCAGCGGCAGCGTGTCCAGGTGCGCGCGCAGGCCCGGCAGGTCGAACAGCAGCGCAGCGAGCACCGCGCCTTCGTCGGCCGACAGCAGGGCCAGCGCGTCCAGCGTATCGGCCAGCACCGACCAGCTGCTGCCGCGCATCTCGTGCGAGGTATCGGCAGCTTCCCACAGCTGCAGCAGGGCTTCGCGCAGCGGCGCGGGCAGCACCGCCGCCGCAGGGCGGTTCAACAAGGCTTCCAGGCCGGGGACAGACGCGCGGTTCACAGCAGTCGGACATCAAAGACAGAGGGCTCTACGGTAACGCTCCGCCCGTTCAGGAACAATCGCCA